>NZ_JBHXJK010000078.1:0-40535 GCF_042723255.1 Amycolatopsis thailandensis | reverse complement strand
CGCACTAGCACCATTACGATTTCCTGTGTGTTTGTGTGGGATCTTATTTTTTTATATCACACTGTTGGCTTTTCTAAAAAAAACCGCTCGTGAGTGGCTAGGACGGTTCTAACCGTCCTAGCCACTCACGAGAAAGGGCCACCACCAGTCTGCGGCGCCCCCACCGGAATCTTCGAAACCTGCCGCCCCGCCCCCGGCTTGACCGGAGCCACCGAAGACCCGGGCGGCACCGGTTTCCCTGTGGAGACAGTAGGTTTCGGCGGTTTGCCCGACGAAGACGAAGTCGGGACGGCCGCCACTTCGAGGTTGATCGTCACCGTCTTCGTCTTGCAGATGGCCGTGACCGCGTAGAAACCCGGACGCGCCTTGTCGCCGATATGCGCGACGGCGCCCTGGATCACCGGACCCTCCGAGGTGACCTCGAACTTCCCGACACGGTCCAGCACCATCGATTTCACCTCGCCGAGATCGGCGACCGGGCAGCCGACGGAAACCAAGACGTCTTCTCCCGTCTTCGATTTCGACGGCGAAACCGCGATGAACGGGTACTGCATCGGCGGCGGCGTGAACGACGTCGTCGGCGGGGCCGAGCCGTCCTGCGCGAGCGCGACCGCCGGCGCGGCCAGGACCGCTCCGCACACCACCACCAGGACGGACCGGAACTTGATCATGGACCTCACCTCGCGATCAGCCGAGCGAAAACGATGATGTTGTCGAGATAGTTGCGCGACGCCTTGTCGAAGACCCCGCCGCAGGTGATGAGGCGCAGTTCCGGCGCGGTCGTGTCGCCGTAGACGGCGTCGGTGGGGAACTTGTCCTTCGCCACCCGCTCGACCTTCGTGACCGCGAACTCGGCCGTCGTGCCGTCCTTTCGGCCGACCGAGACTTTGTCGCCGGGCGCCAGCTCCTTCAGCCGGAAGAAGATGCCCTTCTGCTTGTTCCCGTCCACGTGCCCGAGGATCACCGAAGGCCCGACCTCCCCCGGGGTCGGCCCGTTCTCGTACCAGCCCGCCTGCATCGGCCGGGTCACCGGCGGCACCTCGACGGTGTTGTCCGCGTTGAGCCCGAGCGGGACCAGGCTGGACTTCGCCTCGATCTTCGGCACGTCGATCGAGACGGGATCGGCCTTCGGCATCCCTTCGACGACGGTCCCCCCGTCGGCGGGCACCCCCTGTTCGGCCGGCGGCGTCTCCGCCTGGCTCACGTCCCCCGGCGGCGCCGCCTGTCCGGTCTCCCCCGGACCGGACAGCACGAACGCCAGCGTCACCAGAACGGCCAGCAGGACGACGGCGAGCGCCAGCGGCGCCCCTCGCCCCCGAATCCATGTCGACTTCATGTCCACCCCTCGAGGAAGCGGCACGAGACCGGTCCCGGCCCCCAGACCCGGGACCGGCTCGTCGTTCACCCCCACGCCTGCCATACGCTCGAACCCGCCCCGCCGGTTGCCCGCCCAGGTCACGAAATGATCGCGATCGCTATTCCCCGCCTGCCCGCACGGCCCCGGTCGGCACCTTCGCGACCTGCTTGGCGAGCACCGTGAAGATGACGGTCGACTTCCGCCCCCGGCAGGTCAAGGTGACCGGATACTTGCCCGGTTTGATGTTCTTGACCGTCGCGGACCACTTCACGCGGTCGACGGCGAGTGCCGACGAGCTGACCTTCGGGCCGCTGTCGCACCGGAAGTTCAGCCGGATCTGGTCGCCGGGCCGCCCCTTGGCGGGCGAGAGACTCAGCGGCTTGGCATTTCCCGCCGGAGACGGAGAGGTCGCGAGAACGGCACTCGGAGCGAGGAGAAGCAGACCGGCGACCGTACCGGCGGTGAACAGAATGGCGCGCTTCATGCGATTACCCCCTTTTCAGGAAGCCATACTGCCGTCACCGGCGTGCGCGGAACCGGACGGCACCGCGCTCACCTGTCGGGCAGGTACCGAAAACGTTGCCGTATAAGACTTTCCGTTGCAGTTGACGGTCAGCGGGTAGCTACCGGGCGCGGTGCCCTTCTTGAGCTCGACCTCGGCGCTGACGTTCGCCGGGACGCCGATGAGTGGCCCGTAGTCGTACTTCCCGATGCTCAACACCGGCGAAGAGAACGTCGTCGACGCCGGCGCCTTCAGGCCCTCGCCGCCGGGGCACTGCGCCAGCGCCACGTTCGAGTCGCCGTGCACGTACTTGTTGACGAGCCCCAGGTCGTAGGCCGTGTTGTCGTTGAGCTGCACCGTGACACCGCCGGGATCGGGCTGGGGCTGAGCCTGCTGAGCGAGACCGGTCGCCGGACCCGCCAGCAACGCCGCACCGATCGCCATCACTCCGACGACACTCCTGCGAACCACGAAAAACCCCTAGCTGTCAACGAAACACCGACACGCGCTAGACGCGGGCACCCCCGCGATGGTTGCTCGGACGACGAAGATCAGTCCAAGTCGTCGTGCCGCATCAGCTGACGGCCCGCCTCGGTGATCGATCCCGAGAGCGACGGGTACACCGAAAATGTCAGTGCCAGGTGTTCCACTGTGAGCTGGTTCTGGACGGCGAGCGCGATGGGAAGGATGAGTTCGCTCGCGTTCGGCGCCACGACCACCCCACCGACGACCACGCCGGTGGCGGGGCGGCAGAACAGCTTCACGAAACCGCGTCGCAGGCCTTCCATCTTCGCGCGGGCGTTCGTCGCGAGCGGGAGCATGATGGTGCGGGCGGGCACCTCACCCGAGTCGATCGCCTGCTGGCTGATGCCGACGGTCGCGATCTCGGGGTGGGTGAACACGTTGGCGGCGACGGTCTTGAGCTTGATCGGCGCGACACCCTCGCCGAGCGCGTGCCACATCGCGATGCGGCCCTGCATGCTGGCCACAGAGGCGAGCATGAGCACCCCGGTGCAGTCACCGGCGGCGTAGATGCCGGGCGCACTGGTGCGGGAAACGCGGTCGACGCCGATGAAGCCGCCGGGGCCTGCCTCGATGCCGACCTTCTCCAGGCCGATGTCGGTGGTGTTGGGCACCGAACCGACGGTCATCAGCGCGTGACTGGCTTCGATCACGCGGCCGTCGGCGAGGTGGATCTCGACGCCCTTTTCGGTCCGCACGACCTTGTCGGCGCGGGCCTGCTTGGCGACCGTGGTGCCGCGCTGCGAGAAGACCTCTTCGAGTACGGCGGCGGCGTCGGCGTCCTCGTGCGGGAGCACGCGGTCGCGGCTGGAGACGACGGTGACCTTGACGCCCATCTCGGTGTAGGCCGAGGCGAATTCGGCGCCGGTGACACCCGAACCGATGACGGCCAGGTGCTCGGGCAGCTCGCGCAGGTCGTAGAGCTGACGCCAGTCGAGGATGCGCTCGCCGTCCGGCACCGCGCCGGGCAGCACGCGCGGGGTGGCGCCGGTGGAGATGAGGACGACGTCGGCGTCGAGCACCTCGGTCGAGCCGTCGTGCAGGGTGACGGCGACCTTGTGCGTGGCGAGCCCGGCCTCTTCGTCGTCGAAGCGGGCCTGGCCGATGACGACGCGGACACCCTCGCGCTGGACACGGGCGCGGATGTCGGCGGACTGCGCGAGCGCGAGGCCCTTCACGCGGCCGTGGACGGTCGGCAGGTCGACGCTGGTGTCGGCCATGTCGGTGTTGATCCCGAGCTCACGCAGGTCGTGCATGTTCGCGAGCGCGCCGGAGGAGGCGATGAACGTCTTCGACGGGACACAGTCGTAGAGCACGCACGCGCCACCGAGACCGTCGCGTTCGACGATGGTGACGTCGGCTCCGTGCTGGGCCGCGACCAGTGCCGCTTCGTAACCGGCGGGGCCTCCGCCCATGATCACGATCTTGGTCACTGGTCTCCTCCTCGCAGCGGTGTCTGTGACTGCGTTTACCGTACGCGGGCGACCGCTGGGCGGATTGAGTGGCCGGACACGGCATGTGCGTCCAGCCGGGTGACCGGCGGGTCGCTACTCTGTCACCGTGCCGTTGTATGCCGCGTATGGATCCAATATGGAGCCCGCCCAGATGCTGGAGCGCGCTCCGCACTCGCCCATGGCCGGCACCGGCTGGCTGGAGGGCTGGAGGCTGACCTTCGGCGGCGAAGACCTCGGCTGGGAAGGCGCTCTGGCGACCATCGTCGAAGACCCGGGCTCCCGGGTCTTCGTCGTGCTGTACGACGTCACGTCGCTGGACGAGCCCAACCTCGACCGCTGGGAAGGCGGCGAGCTGGGCATCCACTCCAAGATCCGGCTCCGCGTACAGACCATGGACGGCTCCGTGCTGGCGTGGCTCTACGTCCTGGACGCCTACGAGGGCGGCCTCCCGTCGGCGCGCTATCTCGGCGTTCTGGCCGACGCGGCCGAGACGGCCGGAGCTCCCGCGGACTACGTCGACGCGCTCCGCACCCGCCCCTGCCAGGGCATCTCCGGCTGATCACGCGAGTTCCGCCTCCAATCACGCGAGTCCCTGCCCCAATCACGCGAGTTCCGCCTCCAAGCACGCAAGTCCCAGTCCCAATCACGCGGGTCGCGCCGTTCGGCGCTCGAACGCACCCCGCAACTCGGCCAGCAACCTTCCTGGATCCCGCAGATCGGCCGCCGTCGCGCGGATCGTGATCCACCCGCGGGCCGCCATTCGGGCATCGCGCTCAGCGTCGTAGCCCTGCCTGCCCTCGTGAGCGGCGTAGCCGTCGTACTCCAGGGCGATGCGCAGCTCGGGCCACGCGAGGTCGAGTACGTACAGCCTCCGCCCGTCGACGGTGTGGATCTCGTACTGGCCGACCGGTATCGGCAGCCCTCCCTCCACGACGATCAACCGAAGGATGCTCTCCGGCGGCGATTCGGCCTCGCCCGTAGCGAGTGCGAGCAGCATCTGTGCCCTGTGGATACCTCGCCGATCGCGACGGTCGATGATGCGATCCCGGACGTTGGTGTGCAGGATGCCCCGATGGTCCGGCGCGAGGTTGTGCAGCGCCTCTTCGAGCGCGGCGAACGCCGTTCGCTTGTCGCCGTCGCAGAGGTGGTCGGCCAGCGCGCGGTCCAATGAGAACACCGGAAGCTCGTCCAGTTCGAGCACGTCAGACGGGTGAAATTCCGCCCTGTGCACCACGAGCCCCGACCTCGATTCGACCCGTCTCGAGTAGGGGACGGTCAGGTGGACCACTGGGCTCTCAGCGGCCGAAATCCCATGTAGGGCAAGAGATGTGGCGCCGGAAAGCACCGCGGGCGGGCCGACCGCGAGCAGCGCCGCCTGTGCCAGAGTCGGCAACTTGAGCAGATCCGCCGCATGGACGATCACGCCTCGCCACGGCTGAGCCAGCACACCAGCCGCCAGGCCTTTGACGACGGCTCGTCGCCCCAAGATCTTGTCCGCCTCGCCACGCGAGACGGCCCCATGTCTTCCTCCCCAGTTGATCACGTCTTCGAGAATCGAAGATCGAACCGGCCTTGGGAAGGGGTGATTCGACAGCTGTGGATAACTTGTTCGAGCTGTGGATAACTCTGTGCACGGATGTTCGGACCCGATAGGGCGAACATCCGTGCACAGAGACGGGATTGGCGTGCTTGAAGCCGGAACTCGCGTGATTGGAGACGTGACTCGCGTGATTGGAGGCGGAACTCAGGCCAGGGTGGCCAGGGCGGTGTGGACCAGGGTGCGGACCCCGCACAGGAGCGAACGCTCGTCGAGGGTGAAGGTCGGGCGGTGGATGTCGGCCATCGGGCCTTCACCGGGCCACACGCCGAGACGCGCGAAGGCGCCCTGGACGTGCTCCAGGTACCACCCGAAGTCCTCGCCACCGGACGACTGCTCGGTCCCGGCCACGGCGTCCTCGCCCAGCGCGGCTTCGACACCGGCCCGCATCAACGCGTGCGACTCCGGGTCGGAGACGACCGGCGGCACGCCGCGGCGGTAGTCGAGGGAGAACCCGACGCCGGTCGGCGCGAGCAGCGACTCCACCGAAGACGCGACGAGCGGCTCCAGCATCGTCCAGACCTCGTGGTCCGCGGTCCGGAGCGTGCCGCGCAGCACCCCGTCCTGCGGGACGGCGTTCGCGGCCTGCCCGGCGTGCACCGCGCCCCAGACCAGGACGGTCCCGGACCTCGGGTCGACGCGCCGCGAAAGGACCGCGGGCAGCGACGTGATCACCGTGCCGAGCGCGTGCACCAGGTCCGCGGTCAGATGCGGCCGCGAGGTGTGCCCTCCCGGCGAGGTGAGCCGCAGCTCGATGAGGTCGGCGGCCGAGGTCAGCGCGCCTTCGCGCAGACCGACCTTGCCGACCTCGAGCCGCGGGTCGCAGTGCAGCCCGTAGATCCGCTCGACGCCTTCCATCGCGCCGGCGGCGATCATGTCCAGCGCGCCGCCGGGCATGACCTCCTCGGCGGGCTGGAAGATCAGCCGCACGCGTCCCGGCAGCTCCGGCGCACCGGCCAGCGCCCGCGCCGCGCCCAGCAGGATCGCGGTGTGCGCGTCGTGCCCGCACATGTGCGCGGCGCCTTCGGTCTGGGAGGCGTACGGGAGCCCGGTGGCCTCGGTCAGCGGCAGGGCGTCCATGTCGGCGCGGAGCGCGACACAGCGGTCACCGCTGCCGATGTCGCAGACCACTCCGGTGCCCGAAGGCAGCACCCATGGCTTGAGCCCCACCGAGCGGAGCAGGGACATGACCATTTCGGTCGTGGCGAACTCGTGGCGGGAGAGCTCCGGGTGCGCGTGGATGTGCCGACGCCACGCGAGGACGTCGGTGGCGTTCGCGCGGAGCCAGTCGTCGAGCCAGAAAGGGCCGCGCCCGGCGCCCAGATCATGCACAGGTGCCATGCTGACGCCGGCCTCGGAAATCAGCGCGGTGGACGCCTCTATAGGGGCAACAACGCGACCCTCGGGGTCGCCTGGAATGTCCGGTCGTGAGTCGAGCACGGTCACGCCGCACCTCCTCCCGCAACACTGTTGCCTTCGTCTACCACCGTACGGGTGGCCGCTGAAGGCACGCTGGGTGCCGTTCGATCTGTGATACGCATTTGCGATAGATCGTGCACCATGCAGATGACAAGCCGCTCGTCGAGTGATCGAGCCGGAGATGGCCGGTAGTGGATCTGCGATGAACGGCTACGAGGAGTTCGGCCCGGACTAAGCGGAGAGTCCTTCTACTTACGGGTAGCGGTTCAGGACTTCTTTTTCTTGGAGCGCGAGCGACGACCGAGGATCACCAGGCCCAGCAGGATCGCCGCGGCGACGCCCGCGATGATCTTGTGTTTGGTCTCCTGGCTGTTGGCCTTGTCGGTCTCGGCGGGGTCGAGCACCGGCCCCGGCGGAGGCTGCCGCAGCGTGTCCTGCACGGTCGCTGCCTGCGCGATCGCCGGCGCGGGCGCCTGGATCTCCACAGCCTGCGCGGCGGGCGCGCAGACGATCAGCCCGGCGGCGACCAGTCCGGCCAGCCGCCCGAGACGAGACCTTGTAGGCATGACTCCCTTTCGTCGGCAGAATGCGCCTTAGATTCTGCACTCTGCCGCCTTCCCGCGTCAGCCGCCACGCGGAGGACCGGAGAACGCCTCCAGAATCCGTTGAGCGGCCAGCGTCGGAGTCAGTTCACCGTCCCGGACCGCCCGTTCGACGTCGGGAACGACCGCTCGCACGTCCGGATGCGCCGCGAGGCGCCCGAGCAGCTGTTCGCGGACCATCGACCAGGTCCACTCGACCTGCTGCCGCCGTCGCCGCCCGTCGAGTTCTCCGGACGCGGTCAGCACGTCGCGGTGACGGCCGATTTCGGCCCACACCTCGTCGAGCCCGACGTCGGTGAGCGCGCTGCACGTCAGCACCGGCGGGGTCCACTCGGCGTCGCGTCCGTAGATCATCCGCAGCGCGCCGGACAGCTCACGGGCCGCGCGTTTCGCGTCGCGCTCGTGGTCGCCGTCGGCCTTGTTGACCGCGATGACGTCCGCGAGTTCGAGGACGCCCTTCTTGATGCCCTGCAACTGGTCGCCGGTGCGGGCCAGGGTCAGGAACAGGAAACAGTCGACCATGTTCGCCACGGTCACCTCGGACTGCCCGACCCCGACGGTCTCGACCAGCACGATGTCGTACCCGGCCGCCTCCATCAGCACGATGGTCTCGCGGGTCGCGCGCGCGACACCGCCGAGCGTGCCCGAAGTGGGCGAAGGGCGGATGAACGCCTTCGGGTCCACCGCGAGCCGTGCCATCCGGGTCTTGTCGCCCAGGATCGAGCCGCCGGTCCGCGTCGACGACGGGTCCACGGCCAGCACGGCGACCTTGTGCCCGGCTTCGGTCAGGTCCGTGCCGAGCTGGTCGATGAAGGTCGACTTGCCGACACCGGGCACGCCGGTGATGCCGACCCGCTGCGCGCCACCCGCGTGCGGCAGCAGCTCGACGAGCAGTTCCTGAGCCTGCGCCCGATGGTCTTCGCGGTTGGATTCGACGAGCGTGATCGCCCGCGACAGCACCCCCCGGTCACCCCCGAGGACGCCCTTGGCCAGCTCGCCGACGTCGATCTTGCGCGGCAAGGTCAGGACTCCTGGGCGGTCAGCTGTCCGATGAGGTCGATCGCCGCGTCGGCGATGACCGTGCCGGGACCGAAGATCGCCGCCGCGCCGGCCGCGCGCAGCTCCTCGTAATCCTGCGGCGGGATGACGCCGCCGACCACGACGATGATGTCCTCGCGGCCCTGGTCCGCGAGCTCGGAACGCAGCGCGGGGACCAGCGAGAGGTGGCCGGCGGCCAGCGACGAAACGCCGATGACGTGCACGTCCGCCTCGATCGCCTGCCGCGCGACCTCGCCGGGGGTGGAGAACAGCGGGCCGACGTCGACGTCGAACCCGATGTCGGCGAAGCCGGTCGCGATCACCTTCTGGCCGCGGTCGTGGCCGTCCTGGCCCATCTTCGCGACCAGGATCCGGGGACGACGGCCTTCCTCCTCAGCGAACTTCTCGACCAGCTCGCGCGCCTGCTCGACGTTCTCGGCCTTGCCGACCTCCTCGCGGTACACACCGGAGATGGTACGAATCTGGCCGGAGTGCCGCCCCCAGATCTTCTCCAGCGAGTCGGAGATCTCGCCGACCGTGGCCTTCGCCCTGGCGGCGTCGATGGCCAGCGCGAGCAGGTTGCCGTCGGACTGGGCACCCGCCGTGAGCCGCCGCAGCGCGTCCTGCGTCGCGTCCTCGTCGCGCTCTTCGCGCAGCCGCCTCAGCTTCTCCAGCTGCTGCGCGCGCACGCCCGCGTTGTCGACCTTGAGCACGTCGATCTGCTCGTCGTCCGTGACCTGGTACTTGTTGACGCCGATCACCGGCTGGCGGCCGGAGTCGATCCGCGCCTGCGTCCGCGCGGCGGCTTCCTCGATGCGCAGCTTCGGGATGCCGGCGTCGATCGCCTTCGCCATCCCGCCCGCCCGCTCGACCTCGCTGATGTGGCCCCACGCCTTGCGGGCGAGGTCGTAGGTCAGCTTCTCGACGAACGCGCTGCCGCCCCACGGGTCGATGACGCGCGTGGTGCCGGATTCCTGCTGGAGCAACAGCTGCGTGTTCCGCGCGATGCGGGCGGAGAAGTCCGTCGGCAGCGCGAGCGCCTCGTCGAGGGCGTTGGTGTGCAGCGATTGCGTGTGGCCTTGGGTCGCCGCCATCGCCTCGACACAGGTGCGGACGACGTTGTTGTAGACGTCCTGCGCGGTCAGCGACCAGCCCGAGGTCTGCGAATGCGTCCTCAAGGACAGGGACTTCTGCGACTTGGGCTCGAAGCCCTTCACCAGCTTCGCCCACAGCAGCCGGGCCGCGCGGAGTTTCGCGACCTCCATGAAGAAGTTCATCCCGATCGCCCAGAAGAAGGACAGGCGCGGCGCGAACTTGTCGACGTCGAGCCCCGCGTCGACACCGGAGCGGATGTACTCGACGCCGTCCGCGAGCGTGTACGCCAGCTCCAAATCGGCGGTCGCCCCGGCCTCCTGCATGTGATAGCCGGAGATGGAGATCGAGTTGTACTTCGGCATGTTCCGCGAGGTGAACGAGAAGATGTCCGAAATGATCCGCATCGACGGCTGCGGCGGGTAGATGTAGGTGTTGCGGACCATGAACTCCTTGAGGATGTCGTTCTGGATGGTCCCGGCCAGCTTGTCCGGCGAGACACCCTGTTCCTCGGCCGCGACCACGTACAGCGCGAGCACCGGCAGGACGGCGCCGTTCATGGTCATCGAAACGCTCATCTTGTCCAGCGGGATGCCGTCGAAGAGCTGGCGCATGTCGTAGATGGAGTCGATCGCGACGCCCGCCATGCCGACGTCACCGGCGACGCGCGGGTGGTCGGAGTCGTAGCCGCGGTGCGTCGCGAGGTCGAAGGCGACCGAGAGGCCCTTCTGCCCGGCGGCGAGGTTGCGGCGGTAGAAGGCGTTCGACTCCTCGGCGGTGGAGAAACCCGCGTACTGGCGGATGGTCCACGGCTGGTTGACGTACATCGTCGGGTACGGGCCGCGCAGATAGGGCGCGACGCCGGGATAGGTCCCGAGGAAGTCCACTCCGGACAGATCGTCGGCGGTGTAGACCGGTTTGACGCCGATGCCCTCCGGCGTCTCCCAAGCGAGCGCGTCGGGGCCCTTGCCGGTGGCGGCGTGCAGCGCCTCGGTCCACTGAGGACGGTCGGCCGGGTCCGGGCTGCCGAGGTCGACACCGGCGAAGTTCGGGATGGTCATCACTGCACTCCGAGCTCGTTCAACGTGCCGGTCAGGACTTCGAGGGCGTCGCAGCCGGTGAAGAGGTAGCCCGTGACGTCCGGGTGGTCGCCGGGCTTACCGGCGAGAAGCACCGATGTGGCGCCCGCTTCCTTCAAGGCCTTCGCGACGCTGTCCGCTTCCTCCGCGTAGGAGGTGTTGCTGCCGCAGAGGCAGGCGATCGTCGTTCCGCTGGCGCGGAATTCCGCGACGACGTCCTCGGGGGCACCGGGGTTCACCGCCTCGATCCCGCCCGCCTGGAACAGGTTCGCCGCGAAACTCGCCCGCCCGGTGTGCGCCGCGACCGGGCCGAGCGTGGCGAGGAAGACGCGGGGACGGCTGGGATGCGCGTCCGCCCGGTCCCGCAGGGTCTCGAAGGCCTCGGCGTACCGGTACCGGGGCAGGCCGCCGCCAGGCACGTCTTCGACGGCGTCACGGACGACCGTTTTCTCCGTCAGGTTGGGGAATTCGCTGACGCCGGTGATCGGATCGCGACGCGTCCCGATCCGCTTCGACCGCTTTTCCCAGGTCTCGGCGAGACGTCCGGCCAGCGCGCCGGAGGCAAGTTCGGCCTCGATCCCGCCCGCCGCCTCGATCCCGGTGAACTCGCGCCACGCGGCCTGGGCCAGGTCATCGGTGAGGTTCTCGACGTACCAAGAACCGCCCGCCGGGTCGATGACGCCTGCCAGTTTGGACTCCTCCAGCAGGACGGCGTGCGTGTTGCGCGCGATCCGCGCGGAGAACGCGTCCGGCTGGCCGATCGCGGCGTCGAACGGAAGCACGGTGATCGCGTCCGCGCCGCCGACCCCGGCGCCGAAACAGGCGAGCGTGGTCCGCAGCATGTTCACCCACGGGTCGCGCTGGGTCAGCATCGCGGGCGAGGTGACCGCGTGCTGCCGCATGCCCGCCCCCTTCCCGCCGGAGACCTCGGTGACGCGGGCCCACAGGCGGCGCGCGGCGCGGAACTTGGCGATCGTGAGGAACTGGTCGGCCGTGGCGGCGAGCCGGAATTCGAGCTGCGCGGCCGCGGTGTCGACGTCGAGCCCCGCTTCGGTGAGCGCCCGCAGGTACGCGACGCCCGCCGCGATGGCCGCGCCGAGCTCCTGCGCGTCCGAGCCGCCGGCCTCGTGGAACGGCAGGCCGTCGGCGACGATCGTCCGCACCTTCGGGTGACTCGTCGCGACCCGTGCCGCCAGCCGCGCGGCGGGCGCGAGGGGATGCGCCGTGCCGGTGCGCGCGGTCAGTCCGATCGGGTCGGCGCCCAGGGTCGCGGTGACCGCGCTCGCCGGGATCTCGCGTTCGGCGAAGAGGGTGAACAACTCGTTCGCGGCGGCTTCGTAGTCCTCGCCCGCGTCGAGGGTGACAGGCGCCAGGTCGACGTAGACCTCGTTCAGCGCGTCGCCCAGCTCGGCGACGGGGACCCCGGTCGCGCCGGCGCGCAGCCAGATCGAGCTGACGCCGCCTTCGAGGTCGGCGAGGATCGCGGTGTTGGTGACCTTGGCGTCGCGGCGGGCGTACCGGGCGCGGATGTCCCAGCCCGTCGTCACCGAGCCCTCGGGCCGGGCGCTTCTCACGAACGGCGGAAGACCGGGGAAGCCGGTTCCCTCGACGGTGTCTTCGGCGGTGTAGAGCGGCTGGATCTCCAGGCCGTCGTAGGTCCGCGTGACCAGCTTGCTTTCGGGCAGGCCTTCGAAGTCCTCCCCGATCGCGCCGCTCTTGCGCAGCACTCCGGCGACGAGCTCCCGCCACTGCTCCCGGCTCGCTTCCGGGAACTCGGCCGCGAGCTTCAGCTCGTCAGGCGCGTCGGGGGTCGGCACTGACTCCGTCTCGGCCACTTCCGTCATAACCAACGATGCTAACGGCCCGCAACTGCCCCTACCTGTGACGCTAGTCGCGCCGGAAGGGTGACGGCGCATAGGGCCGCCACGGGGGCATACGACACAATTGGGCCGTGCCGTCCGACACCACCGAGTCCCCCGAGAGCCCCGGCGAAGAGAAGCGTGTCGTCGCCGGGCGATATCGGTTGCGCTCGGTGATCGGCTCGGGATCGATGGGCACGGTCTGGTCGGCCTACGACGAGTTCCTGCACCGACCGGTCGCGGTCAAGGAGGTACGGATGCCGCCCGGCGTCCCGACCTCGCAGGCCGACGAACTGCGCGAACGCACCCTGCGCGAAGCCCGGGCGATCGCCGTCCTGAGTCACCCGAACGTGATCATCCTGCACGACGTCGCGCGCGAGAACGACGAACCCTTCGTCGTCATGGAGCTGCTGCCGTCGCGCAGCCTCGCGCACATCCTGCGCGACCACGGGCCGCTGACGGTCGAACAGGCGGCGGCCGTCGGCATCGCGGTGGCGTCCGCGCTCGAAGCCGCGCACGCCGCCGGGATCACCCACCGTGACGTCAAACCGGGGAACGTCCTGGTCGCCGGGGACGGCCGGATCAAGCTCACCGACTTCGGCATCGCGCGCAACGTCTCCGAAGCCACCATGACCCGCACCGGGATGATGCTGGGCTCCCCCGCCTACATCGCGCCCGAGGTCGCCTCGGGCGGCGCGGTCGTGCCGGCCGCCGACCTGTGGGGACTCGGCGCGACGCTGTTCGCCGCCATCGAGGGCTCGCCGCCCTACGACGCCGACGGCGACCCGCTCGAAACCGTCGGCAAGGTCGTCAACGGGAAGGTGCCGAAGCCCGGCCCCGGCCCGCTGGCCGACGTCATCGGCGCGCTCATGAAGAAGGAGCCGTCGAAGCGGATCGCGCTGCGCGAAGTGCGGCGCCGCCTGTATCCGTTGCAGGCCAAGACGCTGATCGACCTCTTCCCCGCCGAGCTGTTCCACACGCCGGACGGCAAGAAGACCACCGCGCATCTCGACGCGACCGACACCCAGGTGATCAAACCGGTCGCACCGGAGAAGCCGGGCGAGGGCACGAGTTCCGAACTCGCCGCCGACCCCGGTCCGCTGCCGTTCCTGAACAAGCCCGCCGCGGCACCCGCACCGCCGGCCGAACTCCCGCCGATGCCGACCGTCGTCCCGCTGCCGCCCCGCCCGCCGGGCCGGTCCGCGGCGGGCACCGTACTGCTGGCTTTCGCGTCGGTGATCGTCTTCCTGCTGGCGGCGGGAGGCGGGTTCGTGCTGGCCAGGACGGTCGGCGGGCAGGATCTGCGGCCGCCGGAAGAACTGCGGCAGGGCGACACGATCGTCACGCAGGCGCCGCCGAAACTGATCACGCAGCAGGGTGACGCCAGTACGGTGAACGGCCTCAAGGGCGGCCGGTTCACCATTGGCGTGCCGGAAGGCTGGCAGAAGTTCACCGCGCCGCACATCACCCAGGGTGTACCGAGCACCGTGGTCCAGTACGTCTCGCCCGACGGCCGCCAGGTCATCCGGATCGAGCGGCTGAGCGGTTTCCTGGCCGAGCGCCCGCCGCCCGCCTACTTCAGCTGGCTGAAGACGCAGCACCCGGACATCGACCCGATCGGCGAGCCGTCCACCGTGCCCGGCCGGGGCGACAGCAGCATGCGCTACACCTACCGGACGACCGAGCGCGGCGCCGCGACCAGGGACGCCACGAACGACACCGCGCGGCGTACGACGTTCATGGACCTGTTCAGCGGGGGCTCGGATCTGTGGATCTTCTCGGTGACCTCGCCGATCGAGCAGGAGACCTCGGCGAAGACCGCGGTCTTCGAGCCCGTCGCGCTGTCGCTCATCGTCGACGGCTAGCCGGGCGGGGCCTGCCGCGGCTGAAGGGAACTTTCCCCGCATCCGACGTGGGGAAAGCGCCCTTCACCGCATGAGATGAGGGGAAAGTCCCCTTCAGCCCCCGTCGACGGCCTGCCGCGCGAAGTACGCCTTCGAAGCGCGCTGCTGCGCCAGCCTGCGAAGCACCGAGAGCAGCCTGTCCCCGAGGACGGTCTCGACGACGGCGACCTCGATGATCCGCTCCAGTGACTCGATCCCGGCGATGCCTTCGAGGTCCAGGTCGGCGGTCCGGTCGGCGATCTCCGCGTAGTCGTCGAGTTTGTCGAGGTACCAGCCGTGCCCGACCTCCCGGATCGCGCACAGGACGCCGACGAGGGCCTGGATGACCAGGTCGTCGTCCTCCTTGCAGGGCCAGTCACGTCGCTCGGCGAGGTCGCGGACCGTGGCGAGCGCCCATTCCCGGCTTTCTTCGTCGACGACCTGACGCGTGCTCGTGATGCCCTGCTGAGCGATGCCGAGGATGCGGTGCGGGCTTTCCTTCCCGGCGTCGACCGCGGCGAGCACCTCGCCGACCGTCGCGAGCGAGAGGCCGCCGACGTCCATCAGCGCCCTGATCAGCTTGATCCGCTGGACATGCCCCTCGTCGTACTTCGCCTGATTGGGACTGGTCCGCTCACCCGCCGGGAGCAGCCCTTCCCGCAGGTAGTACTTGATCGTGGCGACCGGGACCCCGGCTTTTTCACTCAGCTCCGCCATCCGCACGTGTGAGCTCTCCGATCTCGGGGACGGTTCCAGGGTCTTCCCTGAAGACTTCTCAGGATGGATAGTTTAGCTTCCCATAACGGAGAGCTTGACTATCCATTCTGGGAGGGACCCATGACCATCTTGACCGATCTCCGTGACAGAACCCGCACCTGGCACCGTGGTTCGTATCGCTGCGGACAGGCCTTCGCCGTGATCACCGCGCTGTGCGTCCTCGCCATGCTGATCGACCAGCGGACGCTGGAAGGCGCGCCGATCTGGGCGAAACCGTTCAAATTCGCCGTCTCCGGCTCGCTGTACTTCTTCAGCTGGAGCTGGCTCGTCACGCTGCTGCCGAAGTTCCGGCGCACGGCGAGCGTGCTGACGAACGTGCTCGTCGTGATCTTCTCGGCCGAGTACGTGCTGATGGTGTTCCAGGCCGCCCGCGTCCGCGCGAGCCACTTCAACTACGCGACCCCGCTGGACAACGCGATCTTCCAGACCATGGGCGGGATGGTCGCCACGCTGTGGGTGGTCAACCTCGTCCTGACCGTCGCCGTCATGTTCACCCGGCTCCCCGACCGCGCGACGCGATGGGCGGCCAGGATCGGCGCGGTCCTCGGCACGATCGGGATCTCGCTGGCGACGCTGATGACCGGCCCCACCCCGGAACAGCAGGCCATGCTCGAGAAGACCGGCCAGTCCGCGATGATCGGCGCGCACACCGTCGGCCTCCCCGACGGTGGCCCGGGCCTGCCGATCCTCGGTTGGAGCACGGTCGGCGGCGACCTGCGGATCCCGCATTTCCTCGGTCTGCACGGACTCCAGGCGCTGCCGCTGCTCGCGCTCGCCCTCGGCGTCCTGGCCGCGCGCTACCCGCGGCTGCGCGACGACGTCGTCCGGCTGCGCCTGGTCGTGATCGCCGGTGTCGGGTACGCGGGTCTTCTCGCGCTGCTGACCTGGCAGGCGCTGCGCGGCCAGTCCATCGTCGCCCCCGACGGCGCCACCCTGACCGCCTTCGCCCTGCTGATCGCGGGCGTCGCCTTTAGCGGGCTAATCGCGATCCGGCGGTCGGCGAAGGACCGGGAGCTGGAGGTTTCCGTCCGATGAGCGTCGAGACCCTGTTCACCTGGACCTTCCCGCTGGCGACGCCGTTCTGGCTGCTGATGATCTTCCTGCCGGGCTGGTCGTGGACCCGCCGGATCATGTCCTCGCCCTGGGTACCGCTCCTGCCGCTGATCCCGTACTTCGTGCTCGCCGTCGCGCACCTCGGCGAACTCTGGACGGCGGTCAGCAGGCCGGACCTGGACGTGCTCAGCGCGTTCACCGGCACGCCGTACGGGGCGGCCACGATCTGGGCGCACCTGATCGCCTTCGACCTGTTCATCGCCCGGTGGATGTACCTCGAATCCCGCGAGCACCGGATCCATCCGCTGGTGACGGGCCCGATCCTGGCGCTCACGATCTTCCTGTCCCCGTTCGGGCTGGTGGCGTTCCTGCTCGTGCGAACCGTCCGGATACGCTCGTCGCATGAGTGAGAACGAGGTCGCGGCGGCCGCCGCCATCGCCGAGCGCACCGGCGTCGAGAAGCACGACATCGCCGTCGTGCTCGGTTCGGGCTGGCGCCCGGCGGCGGACGTCATCGGGGAGCCCGAGGCGGAGATCCCGCTGGGCGAACTGCCCGGATTCGTCGCGCCGGGCGCGGTCGGACACGGGGGAACCGCCCGGTCGGTCCGCGTCGGCGAGAAGCGCGCGCTGATCATGCTGGGCCGCACGCACTTCTACGAGGGCAAGGGCATCGACCCGGTCGTGCACAACGTGCGCACCGCCGCGGCCGCCGGCGCCAAGACGGTGCTGCTGACCAACGCGGCCGGTGGCCTGCGCGAGGGCTTCCGCGTCGGGCAGCCGGTGCTGATCTCGGACCACCTGAACCTGACCGCGCGCTCGCCGATCGTCGGCGCGAACTTCGTCGACCTGACGGACCTCTACTCGAAGCGGCTGCGCGACCTCGCGCGCGAGATCGACCCTTCGTTGGAAGAGGGTGTCTACGCGGGACTCACCGGGCCGCATTTCGAGACCCCGGCGGAGATCCACATGCTGCGGACGCTCGGCGCCGACCTCGTCGGCATGTCGACGGTGCTGGAGGCCATCGCCGCCCGCGCCGCCGGGGTCGAGGTGTTCGGGCTTTCGCTGGTGACCAACCTGGCGGCCGGGATGACCGGGGAACCGCTGAACCACGAAGAGGTCCTGGAAGCGGGGCGGCAGTCCGCCACCCGCATGGGCACTCTCCTCAAGGAACTCGTCACCCGCGCCTGAGAAGTGTCATGAATGGGTCTTTCAGGACGAAAAACGTCCTGAAGACCCTTTCATGACATCCGGGGAGGCTCAGCCCGCGAACTCGGGAAGCCGCTGAGCGACCTCCGCCGGCGACGGCATCGCCGCGACCTCGTCGGCGAGTTTCCGTGCCGCGCCGAGGACAGCGTCGTCGGCGAGCAGCGTGCGCGCCTGCTCGTGAATCGCGTCCTTCGTGGCGTCGGCCCCGATCAGCTGCGCGCCCACTCCGGCCGCGACAACGGCCTCGGCGTTCGTGAACTGATCCGCCCCCTGCGGAAGCACCAGCTGCGGCAGCCCGGTGCCGAACGCGCCCAGCGTCGTCCCGCTGCCACCGTGGTGGACCACGAGGTCCGCGTGCGGCAGGAGGTCGGCCTGCGGCACCCACGACTCGACACGGACATTGCCGGGGACGTCGCCCAGTCCCGCCGGATCCACCGTCGGACCGGCCGCGACGATGACGTCCGCGTCGATCCCCGCCAGGCCGCCGATGGCCCGCTTGAGCACGCCTTCGTCACCGAAAGCGGTGCCGAGGGTGAGGTAGATCAGTGGACGGCTCTTGTCCCGTCCGGCCACGCCCGCCGGGAGATCCCCGGGCTCGGCCCAGCTGACCGGCCGCAACGGGATCCGGTTCGCGCCGGCCAGGAAGTCCGGCGCCTGCACCGATTCCGGGCAGATGTCGACGACCGGGTCGCCGAACGAAGGCAGCTCCACGCCTTCGAAACCGACCTCCCCGGCGAATTCCGCGAGGCGGCCGTTGATGACGTCGATGACCTCGCCCGGCGAGAACCGGCCGAAACCGTGCCCGATCGCGGGGATGCCGGCGAGCCGGGCGGCGATGGCGCCACCGGCGTTGCCGCTTTCGTACACGACGAGATCCGGCCGGTGCCGCTCGAACAACGGCGCGAGATCGGCGACGAACCGCCGCGGCAGGACATTTCCGAACACTTCCCCGATAACGGGATAAAACGATTCGGGCGGGCCGTCCGTGGCCCGCGGCTCGGCATCGGGGCCGAAGAACGAAACGAACGCCGCGTGCATGCCGAATCCGGCGCTTTCCGCGGCGAGACCGGCCTTTTCGACGACCGGCAGCATCTCGTCACCGGTGGCGAACAGGACGTCGTGTCCGGCGTCGCGGGCGGCGACGGCGAGCGGTAGTAGGGGATAGAGATGACCATGACTCACCAGAGAAGTGAAGATCAATCGCACCCTCTCCAACGTACCCGTAGGCTGACTCGGTGACGACTTCCTTGACCCCGGAGCTGCGGGACCGGACGTTCCGCTGGATCGCCGACGACCCGGACGACGATTCCCGCGTCGAGCTGCAGAACATCCTCGCCCGCGCGATGGGCGGCGAAGCCGGTGCGGCGGACGAACTCGCGGACCGGATGGCGGGCCCGCTCGAATTCGGCACCGCCGGGCTGCGCGGACCGGTACGCGCGGGACCCAACGGGATGAACGTCGCGGTCGTGACCCGCACGACGGCCGGCGTCGCGGACTGGCTGACCGCACAAGGACATCCGGGCGGGGTCGTGGTGGTCGGCCGCGACGCGCGGCACGGTTCGGAGGCCTTCGCCAAGGCCGCCGCCGAGGTGCTGACGGCCGCCGGTTTCGCGGTGAAGGTGCTGCCGGGACCGCTGCCCACGCCGGTGCTCGCGTTCGCCGTACTGGAACTCGGCGCCGTCGCCGGCATCCAGATCACCGCGTCGCACAATCCCCCCGCCGACAACGGTTACAAGCTTTACGACGCGACAGGCGGCCAGATCGTCCCGCCTTCGGACGGCCTGATCGAGCGCGCCATCGAGGCCGCTCCCCCGGCGATCAGCGTGCCGCGCGAGCCGGGCGCCGCGGTGCTGGGCGACGAGCTCCGGGACGCCTACCTCGCCAAGGTCGCGCTTCTTCCGCGCGGCCCGGAACGCGAGGTCAAGGTCGCCGCGACGGCGTTGCACGGCGTCGGCGCGGAGACCCTGAGCGCCGCGTTCGAACGCGCCGGATTCACCGAGCTGAGCCTGGTCGCCGAGCAGTCCACACCGGATCCCGACTTCCCGACGGTCGCCTTCCCGAACCCGGAGGAACCGGGCGCGACGGACCTGTTGCTGGCGTTGGCGTCCGAGGTGGACGCCGATCTGGCGATCGCGCTCGACCCCGACGCCGACCGGTGCGCCCTGGGTGTCCGCGAACGGGACGGTTCGTGGCGGATGCTGCGGGGCGACGAGACCGGTGTCCTGCTCGGCTGGCATGTTCTGTCCACTGTGGATAGTTCTGATCCGCTGGTGGCCACGACGATCGTGTCGTCGTCGATGCTCGGCGAGGTCGCGAAGGAATTCGGGGCTCGCTACGCGGAGACGTTGACCGGGTTCAAATGGCTGGTCCGCGCGGGCGAAGGGCTCGTGTTCGCCTACGAGGAGGCGCTCGGCCTCTGCGTGAACCCCGGTTTCGTGCGCGACAAGGACGGCATCTCGGCCGCCGTGCTCGCCGCGGGCCTGTCCGCTTCCCTGCGCGCGGCGGGCCGCGGTCCGCTGGACGTCCTCGACGAACTGGCCGTGAAGCACGGCGTGCACGTGACGGATCAGGTCTCGCTGCGGGTCACCGATCTGTCGGTGCGGGAGAAGCTGATGGCCGGCCTGCGCGCCGCGCCGCCGGCGTCGCTGGGTGGCACCGACGTCACCATGGAAGACCTCCTGCCCGACGCCGACGTCCTGCGCCTCACCGGTGAAGGCCTGCGTGTCGTCATCAGGCCTTCCGGGACCGAGCCGAAGCTGAAGGCGTACCTCCAGGTGAAAGAGCCGGTCTCCGGCGAACTCGCCGAGGCACGCACCGCCGCGGACGCCCGGCTGGCCGCGCTGCGGACCGACGTCGAGTCCCGTCTGGCCTGACGATGCCCAAGCTGCTGATCGTCCACCACACGCCGTCGCCCTCGACGCAGGCGATGTTCGAAGCCGTGCTCTCCGGCGCGAACCATCCCGATATCGAGGGCGTCGACGTCGTGCGGCGTCCGGCGCTGGGCGCGACCGTGCCCGACGTCCTCGACGCGGACGGGTATCTGCTCGGCACACCGGCGAATCTCGGCTACATGTCCGGCGCGCTGAAGCATTTCTTCGACACCGTCTACTACCCGTGCCTGGACGCCACGCGGGGCCGGCCGTTCGGGTTCTTCGTGCACGGCAACAACGACACCGCGGGCACGGTGCGCGGCATCGAGAGCATCACCACGGGTCTCGGCTGGGAAAGCGCGGCTTCTCCGGTGCTCGTCACCGGAGAACCGGGCAAAGCGGATTTGGAAGCCTGTTTCGAACTGGGCGGCACTCTGGCCGCCACCCTCATGCCCTGACCCTTCACGCGTTTCGTCCTCTGGATGCGGTAGTTCGCGATGCCGACTACCGCATCCAGAGGACGAAGTGCGCTGAAAAAGTAAGGGGCCTGTCACCGGAAGCCCTGGGGGTCGACCTCCGGCAACAGGCCTAGGCCAAGGGTTCGCCGTGATGGCGATCAACCTTGGCTGCCCAAGCGTACTACATCCGGCACGATCTTGTGCACCCGCCCGGAAAAACGCCCCTCACTCCGTTGTCCGTGCACCCCCAGGGCACGGATTCCGGAGTGAGAGGCCGGAACACGGTGCGAAACCGCTTGACAACTGTAAACCACTGCATACATACGCTGTCAACAGCTGCGGACAGGCCGGATCGCGTTACACTCCGACTACGGAACGGGGCTATGGAACCGATGGGGGGATCATGTCGCCGGAGAGCACCTTCGCGCGGAAACTGACCGCGCTGATCGACTCGGCGCGCGCGGACGAAGGCGCGCCGCACAGCTATCGCGAGCTGTCCGCGGCGATCGATCGCGCCGGCGGGCCCGCCATGTCGCCCGCGTACCTCCAGCAACTCGCCACGGGCAAGCGGGTAAACCCGAAGATCCACTACGTCGAGGCGCTGGCCAGGCTGTTCGGGGTCCCGATCACCTACTTCTTCGAAGACCAGGAAGCACAGCCCGTCGGAGAGGCGAAGCTCATGGCCATGCGCGCGCAGGAGCTTTCCCCGCAAGGCCGTCGCCAGGTCATGGACCTGCTGGAACTCGTCGAGCGGTACGAACGCGCCGAGCGCGAGCAGCCGGGCGAGCGCCGATGAAGGAACGGGAGCTCCGCAAGCGCTGCCGCAAGATGCTGCACAACCTCGACATCGAGCCGCCGCTCGACGTCGGCGTGCTCTGCGAGCGGCTCGGCGAGCAACGCGGCAGGCCGATCCGGCTGATGCCGTATCCGCTGGAGGTCCCGGGCCCGTTCGGCTGCTGGATCGCCACCGGTTCGGCGGACTACATCTTCTTCCAGCAGGAGACCACGAAGTCCCATCAGGACCACATCATCCTGCACGAACTCGGGCACATGCTCGCCGATCACCATCCCGGCGGAGACGCCGAACCCGCCGATTTCCTGCGCGGTCCCGCCCCCGGTCTCGACGGCGACGCCGTACATCGCGCTTTACGCCGCACCTCCTACGATGAGGCGCACGAATGGGAAGCCGAGACCGTGGCGACCATCATCCTCGAATGGGCGTCGGTCTTGAACTACACGATTCCCCGTCGCGCCGACGACGATGACGTCCGCCGCGTCCAAGGCGCGCTGGGCGACCATCAAGGGTGGCTGTGAACTCGCTGTTCTCCCCTCTCAACGTCGTGGCGATGGTGCTGTTCGCGACGGCGCTCGCCTGGCGGATCTACCAGACCTACCGGGCGCCGAGGGTCCTGTCGAACTGGGCGATCACCATCACGATCGTCTGCGTCGCCGGTTCGTTCCTCGCCCAGCAGAAGGTCATCTCCGGCTGGCTCGACGGGCTGACCGGCAGAGGCACCGGACGCCTGGTCAACAACGTCCTGCTCGCCATCGGCGTCTGCGCGCTGCTGATCGTCTTCCTCGGCTCCGCGCTGGGCCCGCGCCGTCCGGGACGGGTCCTGTTCGAACTGCTCCCGCTGTCCGGCGCGATCGCGCTGATGCTGGTCGCGATGGCCGTCACCCCACCGGAGGCACGCGGACTCGCGCTGAGCCCGAAACTCGTGCACGAGCCCGGCGTGGCGCTGTTCTACCTCGGCGCCGGGCTGTACCTGATCTACGGACTGTCCGCCTGCGCCTGGTGGATCTTCCGGTACATCCGCACCGCGGACCGTCATCTGCGGACCGGGCTGAAACTCAGCGCCGCCGGGCTGATCGCCCTTTCCGTGGGCAGTGTCTTCCGCGCGCTCTACATCGTGATCGCGTGGGCGTTCGGGCCGTCGATCCCGTTCCTGCTCACCATCGCCGTCCCGTTGGTACTCCTCGGGATCGTGCTCTTCCTCGCCGGGATCACCTACCCCGGCGCCCGCGCGCGGTTCGCCGCGCTGCGCCGCCGTCGCCAGCATCGGCTGCAACACGAACGGCTCACCCCGCTGTGGACAGCCCTGGCCGAGATCTACCCGAACATCGTGCTGCGGACCACCCCGCAGGGCGTGTGGGAACGGTGGCGCCCGCGCACGGTCCACCGCCGGTACTACCGCCGCGTGATCGAGATCCGGGACGGGCTCGTGCAGCTGAGCCCTTACCTGGAAACCGATCTCGCCGCCCTCGCCACCGACGATCCGCGCGCGGCGGCGGAGGCGCTGAAGACGGCGATCGCCCGGCAGGCCGCGGGCGAGGAGACCGACGGGCGGGCGAAACTCGTGCTCCCGGGCGGCGCCTCGGACATCGAATCCGACGTGCGGCCACTGCTCGCGCTCTCGGCCGCCGTCTCCCGGAACGAGGCATGACCGTGCAGCTTCTCCTGACAGCGGACCGGATCCTGCCGCGGCCGAGCACTCCTGTCGAAAACGGCGCCGTCCTCGTGGAGGGCGACCGGATCCTCGCGGCCGGCCCTCGCGCCGAGGTCGTCGCACAGGCGTCGCCGGACGCGGAAAGGCTCGACTTCCCGGGCGCGACGCTGCTGCCCGGCCTGTTCAACGCCCACGTGCACCTGGCTTTCGACGCCACCCGCGAGATGCTGCCGAACTTCCTGGCGAGCGGGGACGACACCCTGCGCGCGGGCGCCGAGGACCGCTTGGGGCAATTGCTGCGCAGCGGCGTCACGACCGTGCGGGACCTCGGCGATCGCGACGCTTTGGGCGCGCGCGTCCGGGCCGGACTCGAAGCCGAAGGCACGGCCGCCCCGCGTCTGCTGACCGCGGGAGCCCCTTTGACAGTCCTCAATGGACACTGTCATTTCTTCGGTGGCGAGGTCGGTGACGACGCCTCCGTGCGCGCGATGATCGACGCCAACGCCGCCGCGGGCGCCGACGTGATCAAGGTGATGGCCAGCGGCGGGCAGATCACCGAAGGCGGCGCGGACATGTGGGAGTCCCAGTTCGACGCCCGGGCCCTGCGCCTGATCGTCGAGCACGCGGCGACCCACGGGCTTCCGGTCGCGGCGCACGCCCACGGCGCGGACGCGATCGAGGCGTCGGTCGAAGCGGGCGTCGCCACGATCGAGCACTGCACCTGGATGACCGGCCCGCAGCGCCAGGACAGGCGCGAAGGCGTCGCCAAACGCATGGCGGCCGAGGGCATCGCGGCGTGTTCGACCAGCAGCCGCAACTGGCGGACGCTGGCCGAGCGCATGGGCGAAGAACTCGCGAAGACCGTCTACGGCAGGCTTTCCTGGCTGGAGGAGCTGGGCGTCCCGCTGCTGGCGGGGACGGACGCCGGGCTGCCCGGCTCGGTCTTCGACGATCCCGTGGGCGCCCTCGAACTCTACGAATGGCTCGGTTTCGGCAGGCGGCGGATCCTCGAGATCGCGACCGAGGACAGCGCCGCCGGGCTCGGCCTCGGCGACGTCACCGGACGGCTCGCCCCCGGTCTGAGCGCCGACGTCCTGGTGGTCGACGGCGACCCGCTCGCCGACCTTTCCGCCCTCCGGAACCTCCGCCTGGTGCTCGCGCGCGGGCGGGCCTTCGGGTTGGAACCGCAGGCGTCTTACTGACCTGCTTCGGACGACACGCGTGACTGGATGGACGACACACGTGATCCGATGGACGACACGCGTGTCCAGATGGACGCCGCGCGGCGGGCCCCAGCCTCACTTGTGTCGTCCGTCCGATCACACGTGTCGTCCGTCCGATCACACGTGTCGTCCATCGGATCACGTGGAGGGCGGGACAGGCCGGATGCCAACTTTGGTGACAGCGTTTTAAAACAGTGTTATCGTTGCCTTTCCCCACCACCACGAAGGGATCGACCATGGAAGGCCCGATCAGGCTGTTCACCGTCATCGCGCTCGTTTCGCTGCCGACGGTGATGTACGGCGGCTACGCCCTGATGGGTGTCCTGCGCGACAGGAAACTGACCGAACACCAGCGCGGGATGTTCCGCGCCGGGCACGCCCACGCCGGCGTCCTGCTGGTCCTGGCACTGGTCGCGCTCCAGATCCTCGGGCAGACCGGGCTGCCGGACGCCGTGCTGTGGATCGTCTGCTTCCTACTGCTGTTCGGCGTGCTCGCCCAGTCCGGCGGGTTCTTCCTGCACCTGGCACCGGGCAAAGGCAAGCTCGGCGGACGCGTCACCGGCGCCGGGGCCGTCCTACTCGGGGCCGCGATCCTGACCACCGCGTACGGCGTGGCCTTCCCCTGACAAAAGCCCTGGCGGCCGCTAGTTAAGCTTGCTGACGTGCCTGAATACCTGCCGACAGCCCCCGCCAAGGGGACCCGCGACTTTCTGCCCGCCGAGATGTCCGTCCGGACGCAGGTGTTCGGCCATCTCTACGACGTGCTCGAACTGCGGGGTTTCCTCCGCTACGACGGGCCGATCCTCGAACCCGCCGAGATCTACGAGCGGAAGTCCGGGCAGGAGATCGCGGATCAGCAGCTGTACACGCTGACCACCAAGGGCGGCGAGCGGCTGGCGCTGCGCCCGGAGATGACACCGTCGGTCGCCAGGATGATCGCGGGCAACGCCAAGTCGCTGCAGTTCCCGGTGCGCTGGTACAGCCACCCGAACTGCCACCGCTACGAGCGGCCGCAGCGCGGGCGGGTCCGGGAGCACTGGCAGATCAACGCGGACATCTTCGGTTCGGACAGCGCGAACTGCGAGATCGAGATCTTCGAGCTCATCCACGACATGATGGAAGCGCTCGGCGCGACCCCGGACATGTTCCAGGTGCGGGCGAACGACCGGAACCTGCTCTCCTCGGCGCTCACCGACATCGTCGGCGTGACCGCGGAGCAGTTGCCGCAGGTGTTCACCCTGGTGGACCGCTGGGAGAAGTCGGACCGCGCGAAGCTGAGCGACACCGCGACCGAGATCGGCCTGACCGAGAAGCAGTTCGAGAAGCTGGCCGAGATCCTTTCGTCCGGCGCCGCGCTGCTCGACGAGCTGCCCGAACAGGTCAAGGAGAACTCGAACCTGGTGAAGGTGCTGAACAGCGGCGCCGCGAACCTGATCAAGTTCGACCCGATGATCGTGCGCGGGCTCGCGTACTACACGTCGACCGTGTTCGAGGTCTTCGACACCTCGCCGGAGAACCGCCGGGCCCTCTTCGGCGGCGGCCGGTACAGCGACCTGGCGTCGCTGTTCACGTCGCAGCAGATCCCTGGGATCGGCTTCGGCATGGGCGACGTCACGCTGATCGACTTCCTCGACACCCACGGCCTGACGCCGCAACCGCGCAGCGAGACCGACGTCGTGGTGATCCCGGTGGTCGAGGAGCTCACCGACGCCGCGCGTGAAGTCGCGGGGCGGCTCCGCAAGGCCGGGCTGCGCACGTCCACGCCCGTCGAACTCCGCAAGCTGGGCAAGGAACTCACCCGGGCCGACAAGGCCGGGGCGCGGGCCGTGGTCATCGTCGGCCAAGAGGACTGGGACGCCGGGAACGTGACGGTCCGCGGTCTCGCGACGCGCGAGCAGCAGACCGTCGCCGTCGATGGCGTCGTTTCGGCGGTCAATTCCCTTCTCTGACAACAGAAACCGGCGCCCTGATCAGGGCGCCGGTTTCCGTTTCAGCGCGACAGCGTCTTCATGGACGCTTCGGGGTACCGCTCCCCCGCGACCGCGTCGGCCGGGACAGCCGCCTCGATCGCGGCCACGTCCTCGGCGGTCAGCTTCAGGCCGACGGCCGCGACGTTCTCTTCGAGGTACTTGCGCCGCTTGGTGCCCGGAATCGGCACGACGTCGTCACCCTGAGCCTGCACCCAGGCCAGCGCGAGCTGCCCGGCGGTGACGCCCTTCCGCTCGGCCAGCGCGCGCAGCGCCTCGACGATCGCCAGGTTCCGCTCCAGGTTGCCATCGGCGAACCGCGGCTGGAGCGTCTGCCGGAAGTCACCCTTCTCGAAGTCCTCTTTGGACTTGAAGCGGCCGGTCAGGAAACCGCGGCCCAGCGGGGAATACGGCACCAAGCCGATGCCGAGCTCCCGGCAGACCGGGACGACCTCGTTCTCGATGTCGCGCGACCACAGCGACCATTCCGTCTGCACCGCCGTCACCGGATGCACGGCGTGCGCCCGCCGGATCGTCTCCGGACCGGCCTCGGACAACCCGATGTGCCGGATCTTCCCCTGTTCGACCAGCGAGGACAACGCGCCCGCGGTCTCCTCGATCGGCACGTCCGGGTCGACCCGGTGCTGGTAGTAGAGGTCGATGTGATCGACGTTCAGCCGACGCAAGGACGCCTCGACCTGTTGCCGCACATAGAATTCGTCGCCGCGGATCCCGCGCTTCGAAGGGTCGGCCTCGTCGCGCACGATGCCGAACTTGGTCGCCAGCACGACCTTGTCCCGCTTTCCGGCCAGCGCACGGCCGACCAGTTCCTCGTTGCGGCCGAAGCCGTACATGTCGGCGGTGTCGATCAGGGTCACGCCCAGGTCGATCGCGCGGTGGATCGTCGCGATCGATTCGGTGTCGTCACCTTGGCCGTAGAACTCGCTCATGCCCATGCAGCCGAGCCCCTGCGCGCCGACTTCCAGTGTGCCGAGCCCGCGGGTGGGCAGGGTTGAACCCGTCATGATTTCTCGCAATTCTCTGGTGTTTTACTTGCCGGCCGCGCGGGCGAGCCGCTCCGGGTACCGTTCACCGGCGATCGCCTCGACGGGCGCGGCCTTTTCGATGGCCTCGATGTCCACTTCGGACAGTTCCAGCTCCGCGGCGGCGGCGTTCTCTTCGAGGTACTTGCGCCGCTTGGTGCCCGGGATCGGCACGACGTCGTCGCCCTGCGCTTGGACCCACGCCAGCGCGAGCTGCCCGGCGGTGACGCCCTTCCGCTCGGCCAGCGCGCGCAGCGCCTCGACGATGGCCATGTTGCGCTCGAAGTTGCCCTCGGCGAACCGGGGCAGGCCGCGGCGCATGTCGTCCGCCGGAAGGTCCTTCACCGAGGTCACGCTGCCGGTGAGGAAACCGCGGCCGAGCGGCGAGAAGGGCACGACACCGATGCCCAGTTCGCGGGTGGTCGAGCGGATTTCGCCTTCGATGCCGCGCGTCCACAGCGACCATTCGCTCTGCAGCGCCGTCACCGGGTGCACGGCGTGCGCGCGACGGATCGTCTCGGCGCTGGCCTCGGAAATCCCGGCGAAGCGGATCTTGCCCTCCTCGACCAGCTCCGCGAGCGCGCCCCAGGTCTCCTCGATCGGCGTGTTCGGGTCGACGCGGTGCTGGTAGTAGAGGTCGATGTGGTCGACGTTCAACCGGCGAAGGGACTCTTCGCAGCTCTGCTTGACGTACGCCGCGTCGCCGCGAGCGGACATCCCACCGTCCTTGTCCCAGACGATGCCGAACTTGGTCGCCAGCACGACCTGGTCCCGCTTGCCCGCGATGGCCCGGCCGACCAGCTCCTCGTTCGCGCCGGCGCCGTAGACGTTCGCGGTGTCGAGCAGGGTCACGCCCAGTTCGAGGGCGCGGTGGACGGTGGCGATCGACTCCGTGTCGTCGTCGCGGACGCCGTAGGCCTGGCTCATCCCCATGCAGCCGAGCCCCTGCGCCCCGACTTCCAGACCGCCGAGCCTCCTGGTGCTGATCACGCTGAAATTCCCTCCACGGTGGCGCCGATGCCGAGCACGCTGCGCTCCACCTGGTCGTAGTGGTCGATCTTGTAGTCGAGGATGTCGAGACAGGCCTGCAACTCGGCGATCCGGTCGGCGACGGATTTGCGCTGGTCGACGAGGATCGCCTTGCGCCGCCCCGCGCTCGGCGCCCCGTGGTGACGCAGGGCCGCGTACTCCCGCATGCGCTTGATGGGCATACCGGTCAGGCGCAGCTTGGTCAGGAACCCCAGCCACCCGAGGTCGTCGTCGGTGTAGGCGCGGCGGCCCGCGGCGTCCCGCGCCGGGGGCTCGACGAGTTTGATGCGCTCGTAGTACCGGAGAGTGTCGATGGACAGTCCGCTACGTCGCGCGGCTTCCGCTATCGAGTAGCTCATGTGAACGACAGTACGACCTGGAGTGCGCTCCAGGTCAACTCCGAATCCGAGCCATTGATAACAGCGTTGCGTTACCCTCTGCTCATGCCCCGTCCCAGGACGCACGACGAGAACCTCCGGCTGAAACTGCTGGACCGCGCCGGTGAGCTCATCTCGGCCGACGGCCCGAAGGCCCTCAGCCTCCGCAAACTGGCCGCCGACGTCGGTACGTCCACCACGGCGGTCTATTCGCTCTTCGGCGGGAAGACGGATCTGGTCGCCGCCCTCTTCACCGAGGGCTTCCGCCGCTTCGGCCTGCGGATGTCGGGTGTTTCCCTGACCGGCGACCCGGTCGAGGACCTCGTGCGGCTCGGCGTCGCCTACCGCGAAAGCGCGCTGGCCGACCCGCACCTCTACGCGATCATGTTCACGAAGTCGGTGCCGGGTTTCGAGCCGGCCGAGGAGACATCCGGCCAGGCCCGCGCGACGATGGCGCCGTTGGAGGAGACGATCCGCGCGGCCGTCGCGGACGGCGTCTTCCTCGACGTGCCGCCCGAGGTCGTCACGGTCGCCTGCTGGGGTTTCGTGCACGGGCTCGTGTCGCTGGAGCTGAACGGGAACCTGCCGGAGGAGTTCACCGTGAGCGCGGCTTACGAGACCGCGCTGCGGGCGAACGCCTCCGGCTGGCTGCGCCGCTGACGCCCTCCTCCGCCACTTCGCGTTTAGCCCGCTAAACGCGATCCGGCGGCCGAGCGCAGTTAGCGGGCTAAACGCGATCTGCCCCTTCCCACCGGAAGTCCGTGAAGGCCTCCTTGCCTACCTTCAGGGTAGGGAAGGAGGCCTTCACTACCCGCGGCCTCGCCGCTTCGCGGATCGCGTTTAGCCCGCTAAACGCGATCCGGTCGGTCAGGCCGCCCTGCTCAAGTACATGAAGGCCCCCATGCTTGCGCCTAGCTCCGTGAAGGCCCCCTTCATGTACTTCCCCGACGCGCGCGAAGCGCCAGTCGCGTTTAGCGGGCTAAACGCGATCCGGCCAGTCGCGGTCAGTAGAGCGGCAGGGTGCCCTGGTGGAGGATCGCTCCAGCAGCGTCCAGGACGGTGATCCCCACCTTCGCGTTCTCGTAGTCGCGGCTGACGTCATCCGGGACCCAGGCCCCGAACGTCCCGGCCCCCACCGTCGCGTCGACCGTCTTGCCGGTCCCGAAGTCGAGCTTCACGACGGCCGCGGCCTCGGGCACGACCCCCACGTACGAGTTCCTCGGTTTCACGCTGTTCCCGTCCTGGTCGACCCTGCCGACCGTTTCGGTCCGCAGCGTGTGGATCGCGCCGGGAGACTTCGGCAGATCCGGGAACGTCCGGTAGTACTCGTTCTGGCCTGCCCGGTACCCGATCCCTCCTTGGCACACGACGGCCCGGTCGCCCGAGCGAGCGGCGACCACCTTGACGTCATCCACTTCGAGAAGCGCTCCGACCTGGTAGGCGTCCGCATCGGGCAGTGCCTCGGACGCTCCTTCCGTGCAGGTCTTGAAGAACTCGCCCGCCGGGGTGGCTCGCTCGGGCACCGGGGACACCGGCCGGTCGATACTCGACACAGCCGGCTCCGGCGCGGGCGGCAGAAGGTACGGCGCCTGGTACTCGTTCGGCCGCGACTGCTCTCCCTGCGTCGGCCCGACCGAGTACGTCGTCCGCGAGACCTTCATCGACCCCAGGTGCACGAACAGGTTCCCCGGCCGGAAGATCGCGGTCTCCATCACGGAGGAGGAGCCGTCGTTCTTGCCCGTCACCTCCAGTTTCGGCCAGTCCGGATCGGCGATACCCGCCACCGTCCCGGCCGGCGTCGCGAACAGAGCCGCCGTCCGCGCACCCCGGGTGTAGACAGGAACGGCCGCCGGATCCGACACCGTCGCCGTCATCAGGGTGGTCTCGCAGAAGAACGGCTTGTCGTCCGCCGTGATCGCGACGACGGTGACCTGCGTCCACGCCGGGGACACCGTGAAGCGCGGCACCCACTCGTCTCGGGCGGGGAAGTCCGCCGCCCTGCCTCGCTTCTGGATCGCGGCCCAGCACCGGTCCATCGCCGCCACGGCCTTCGGCCAGTCGAGGGAGAAGTCAGGGTTCGCGACGACGGGACCCGGCCGGTCCGGCTCCCGGATGAGCACGGCCGTCACCAGCGCGCCCGCGAGGACCAGGACGACGGCGGCCGCGGCGGCGGCGACGATCGGCCGGCGCCGCCGCACGGGTTTTCCCATCCCCTCCCGCAGGGACATCCGCAGGTTGTCCAGCACTTCCGGAGGGAGTTCACGCCTGCCGGGCAGGCCGAGGTCGTCGGTCATTTCTCCTCCAGGGCGACCCGCAGCTGCGCGCGGGCCCGCGAGATGTGGGCGCGAACGGTCACCTCGGCGACGCCGAGCAGTTCGGCGGCGTCGGAAAGGGAGAGATCCCCGAGGAGGCAGAGTTCGACGGCCTGGCGTTGCGACTTCGGCAGCTTCGCGACCAAGGCGAGCACTCGCCGGAGGCGCTCCTCGCCGTCGAGCTGGTCGACGACGGTGTCGGCGTGGTCGGACACCGACCTGGGTTCCGGCAGCCGCCGGACGAGCCGGAGCCGCCGCCCTGAGCTGCGGCTTTCGCTGAGCGCGAGGTTCCCCGCGACGGTGTACAGCCAGGGCAGCGCGCTGTCGCGGATGAGCGTGATGTCCGCCCGGCGCCGCCACGCGGTCAGGAAGGTCGTCGACGTCAGGTCTTCGGCCGACGCCCACGACCCCGTCAGCCGGTACGCGTGGTTCCACACGGACTGGGCGTGGCGTTCGAAGAGCTCGGTGAACGCCCCGTGATCACCGCCCGCGGCCGCCTGCCAAAGCTCCGTGTCGCTCCTGCCGGGAGGAGGTCCGCACGAGTCCACCGGCACCCCCACCGATCCGGTCGCTGTTCTGGTCACATCCCTCAGTGACCGGCACCCGGCGAACTGTTGCGAACGGCACCGGATCGCGTTTAGCCCGCTAAACGCGATCCGGCGCAGAGCGCGGTTAGCGGGCTAAACGCGATCCGGCAGGTCAGACGGCGCCGTACTGCCGGTCTCCCGCGTCCCCGAGACCGGGCACGATGAACCCGGAGTCGTTCAGCCGCTCGTCGATGCTCGCGGTCACCACGCGCAGCGGCAGCCCGGACTTCTTCAGGTGCTCGATGCCTTCGGGTGCGGCCAGCGCGCAGATCGCGGTGACGTCGGTGGCGCCCCGGTCGGTCAGCAGCCGGATCGTGTACTCCATCGACCCGCCGGTCGCCAGCATCGGGTCGAGCACCAGCACCGGCCGGTCGGCGAGCGATTCGGGCAGCGATTCGAGGTACGGCGTCGGCTTGAGCGTCTCTTCGTCGCGGGCGAGGCCGACGAAGCCCATCTGGGCGTCCGGGATCAGCTTGTGCGCCTGATCCGCCATGCCCAGGCCTGCCCGCAGCACGGGCACCAGCAGCGGCGGGCTCGCCAGCGCGTAGCCGTCGGTGCGCGCCACCGGCGTGTGGATCCGCTCGATCCGCACGGGCATGTCACGCGTGGCTTCGTAGACCAGCATGACGGTCAGTTCGTGCAGCGCCGCGCGGAAGGCGGCGCTGTCGGTGCGCGCGTCGCGCATGGTGGAGAGCCTGGCCTTGGCCAGCGGGTGATCAACGACGTGCACATCCATGCGAGTCAATTTACTGCCGCGCGAACCAGCCGACCCAGCGGCGCTGCCACGGCGTCTCCACCGAACGTTTGTCGTGGTTCGCCCGCGCCCAGGCCACGGCCTCCTCGGCGGTCAGCCCGCCGAGCGTGGCAAGACAGGACAGCACGGTGCCGGTCCGGCCGACCCCGCCGTAACAGGCGACCTCGACGCCTTCCCCGGCCACGGCCCGCTCGTGCAGGTCCACGATCCGCCGCCGCGCGTCCGCCCAGTCCGTCGGCAGCAGGAAGTCCGGCCAGCGGATCCACGCCCGCTCCCAGTCCATTTTGTGATCGTGCTTCCGGCGCAGCTTCGCGCCGCCCAGATACAGCCCGAAATCCGGCGAAGGTCCGTCCGGCCAGGGCCGACCCAGGCCCCGTCCCCGCACTTTCGCCCCGTCCGGCAGCTCCACGGCGCCGGGTAGTGAGTTCCCCATCACGGGAGAATGCCACCCCTCGGCCGGAAGGTGGACGCCTGGCCCCTCCACCAGCGCTAGGCTCCCGCACGTGAGCGAAGAGCCGGCCTTGCCAGGACCCGAACAGATGCGCATCTCCGACGCCGACCGCGAGCAGGTCGCGCAGGTGCTGCACGCGGCGATGTCCGAAGGGCGCATCACCATCAACGAGCTGGAAGAACGGCTCACGGTCGTCTACGCGGCCAAGACCGTCGGGGACCTGAAACCGGTCACCGCGGACCTGCCGCGGCAGTCTCGGTCGGCGATCGAGCCCGCGACGTCCCGCGCGCTCGGCCTGCCCGACGACCGCATCGGCGGCCACCCGGGCTCCGGTGCCTCGATCGCCGTCATGTCCGGCGCGTCGCGCAAGGGCAGCTGGGTGGTCCCGCCGCAGCACAACAGTTTCGCGTTCTGGGGTGGCGCCGAACTCGACCTGCGGCACGCGCGGTTCGCCGAGAAGCACTCGACGATCACCGCGGTCGCGATCATGGGCGGGATCGACATCATCGTGCCCGACGACATCAACGTGGACGTCACCGGAATCGGCTTCATGGGGGCCTTCGAACTGGAGGACCGCGCCGGGACGCCCGCCGCGCCGCCGACAGCGCCGACCGTGAAGATCACCGGCCTCGCGTTCTGGGGCGGCGTCGTCGTCAAGCGGAAACCGCGTAAGAAGGAAGTACCCGAAATCGAGATCTGAGCCGAACTGGGGGGTTCATCCGATGCGCCGAAGTTTCGTCGCCATCACTTGTGCCGCACTGCTTTCCGTCACCGCCTTCCCGGCGGCGGCGGCCGAAAAGACCGACCCGCGCCAGACCGCGATGGACGCGGCGGTCGCCGCGGGCATTCCGGGAATGGTCGCCGTCGCCGACGACTTCCGCGGTGCCAGTGGCGCCGCGAAGATCGACAGGCCCGGCAAGCCCGACGCGTCGGGCCGCTGGCGGGTCGCCAGCGTTTCCAAGGTGTTCGTCGCGACGCTCGTCCTGCAGCTCGTGGCCGAAAAGCGCCTCGGGCTGGACGAGCCCGTGCAGCGCTACCTGCCGGGACTGCTGCCGTATCCGGAGCCGATCACCGTCCGCCAGCTGCTCCAGCACACCAGCGGCCTGCCGCGCGACCTCGCCCCCGAGGACACCTGGGCGTCCGGACCGGAGATCGACACCGAACGCTTCGAGCACTTCGACAGCGACGACCAGATCCGCCTGAGCGTGTCCAAGCAGCCGCTGCAGTTCAAGCCGGGGACGAGCTGGGCGTACTCCAACACCGGCTACAACGTCCTCGGCCTGCTGGTCGAGAAGACCACCCGCAAGCCGCTCGAACGCGCGCTGGCCGAGCGCATCACCGGCCCGCTGCACCTGCGTGACACCTCGCTCCCGCGTGACTTCCCGTTCCTGATCGGCGCGGCCGCCCACGGCTACGAGCAGCTGTACGACGCGCCGCGCGGCCTCACCGACGTCACCACCTACAACTACTCGCGCTACTTCGGCGCGGGCGGCGTGGTGTCCTCGGGCAAGGACCTCAACCGCTTCTTCGAGGCTCTGCTGGGCGGCCGCCTGCTCCCCGCCGACCTGCTGAAGCAGATGAAGACGACCGTCCCGGCGGGCAACGGCCTGGAGTACGGCCTCGGCCTGATGAAGCTGAACCTCAAGGTCGCGGGCTGCACGGAGGACCACATCATCTGGGGCCACGCCGGTGACCTGCCGGGCTTCGCCACCCTCAGCTTCCACGACGAGTCCGGCAAGGACATCTCCACGCTGGCCACGGTGGACCTCACCGTGTCACCGGAAGCCGCGCTCAAGCGCCAGCTGCCGATGGTCAACGAGTTCTGCACCCCGGTGCTGCCCTCGGCCATGGCCGCCGCCCAGCCCCCGGTGCCCAGCCTGTAGGCCGCTTACACTCACCCGTATGACAGCTACGACCAGCTCGTCAGCGGCGACGGGGACCCCGTCGCCGCTGACGGACGCGACTCGCGACGAGGCGAGCCTGCGCCGGTTCCTGCACGGGCTGCCTGGTGTCGACCAGGTCGGCGTCGAGCAGCGGGCCGCCGGACTCGGCACGCGCAGCATCAAGAAGGCCGCCAAGCTCTGGGCGATCGACACCGCCATTTCGATGGTCGACCTGACGACCCTCGAAGGCGCCGACACCCAGGGCAAGGTCCGCGCGCTCGCGGCGAAGGCCAAGCGGCCGGACCCGGAACGCCCGGACACCCCGCGGGTCGCGGCCGTATGCGTGTACCCGGACATGGTCGAGACGGCTGTCGAGGCGCTTCGCGGCACCGGCATCCATGTCGCGAGTGTCGCCACCGGCTTCCCCGCCGGGCGCACGAGCCGCGAGATCAAGCTGGCCGACACCAAGATCGCCGTCGACGCCGGAGCCGCCGAGATCGACATGGTGATCGACAGGGGCGCCTTCCTGGAAGGCCGCTACCTGGAGGTCTTCGAGGAGATCCGGGCGATCAAGGCCGCCTGTGGCAGCGCTCACCTCAAGGTCATCCTCGAAACCGGTGAGCTGGCCACCTACGACAACGTCCGCCGCGCGTCCTGGCTCGCGCTGCTGGCGGGCGGCGACTTCATCAAGACCTCCACCGGCAAGGTGTCGCCCGCCGCGACGCTGCCGGTCACCCACGTGATGCTGCAGGCCGTCCGCGACTGGTTCGTCCAGACCGGTGAACTGCGCGGCGTCAAACCGGCCGGTGGCATCCGGACGACCAAGGACGCGATCAAGTACCTGGTCGCGGTGCACGAGGTCGCCGGCGAGCAGTGGCTGAACCCGGATCTGTTCCGGTTCGGGGCGTCCAGCCTGCTCAACGACCTCCTGCTGCAGCGCCGCACCCAGGCCGACGGCCACTACAGCGGCCCCGACTACGTCACGGTGGACTGATCCATGGGCATCTTCGAGTATGCGCCCGCGCCCGAATCGCGCGACCTCGCGAACCTCAAACCGCATTACCGGCCGTTCGTGAACGGTGAGTTCGTCGACGGCTCGGGTGAGCCGCTCAAGACGATCAACCCGGCCACCGAAGAGGTGCTGGCCGAGGTCGGCACCGCGTCGGTGTCCGATGTGGACATCGCGGTGAAGGCCGCACGCAAGGCGTACAACAGTGTCTGGTCCAAGATGCCGGGCTCCGAACGCGCCAAATACCTGTTCCGCATCGCGCGCCTGATCCAGGAGCGGTCGCGGGAGCTGGCCGTCCTGGAAAGCCTCGACAACGGCAAGCCGATCAAGGAATCCCGCGATTCCGACGTGCCGACGGCCGCCGCGCACTTCTTCTATCACGCGGGCTGGGCCGACAAGCTCGACTACGCGGGCTACGGTCCGAACCCGAAGCCGCTGGGCGTCGCGGGCCAGGTCATCCCGTGGAACTTCCCGCTGCTGATGCTGGCGTGGAAGATCGCGCCCGCGCTGGCCACCGGCAACACCGTGGTGCTCAAGCCCGCGGAGACCACGCCGCTGACGGCGCTGGTGTTCGCCGAGATCTGCCAGCAGGCCGAACTCCCGCCGGGCGTGGTCAACATCCTGCCCGGCGCCGGGGACATCGGTGCCGCGCTGGTGGGCCACGGCGACGTCAACAAGGTCGCCTTCACCGGCTCGACCGAGGTCGGCAAGGCCATCCAGCGCCAGATCGCGGGCACCGCGAAGAAGCTGACGCTGGAGCTGGGCGGCAAGGCGGCGAACGTCGTCTTCGACGACGCCCCGCTGGACCAGGCCGTCGAGGGGATCGTCAACGGGATCTTCTTCAACCAGGGCCACGTCTGCTGCGCGGGCTCACGCCTGCTGGTTCAGGAGTCGATCGCCGAAGAGGTGCTCGAAAAGCTGCGCCACCGCGTCTCGACGCTGCGGCTGGGCGACCCGCTGGACAAGAACACCGACATCGGCGCGATCAACTCCGCCGAGCAGCTGGCGAAGATCAAGGGTCTGGTGGAGTCCGGCGACGCCGAGGGCGCGGAGCGCTGGACCAGCCCGTGCCCGGTGCCGGAACGCGGTTTCTTCTTCGCCCCCACGGTGTTCTCCGACGTCCAGCAGTCGATGCGCATCGCCCGCGAGGAGATCTTCGGGCCGGTGCTTTCGGTGCTGACCTTCCGCACGCCGGACGAGGCCGTCACCAAGGCGAACAACACGCCGTACGGGCTTTCGGCCGGCATCTGGACCGAGAAGGGCTCGCGCATCCTGTGGATGGCGAACCAGCTCCGCGCCGGTGTCGTCTGGGCCAACACGTTCAACCGCTTCGATCCCGCCGCGCCGTTCGGCGGCTACCAGGAGTCGGGTTTCGGCCGCGAAGGCGGACGCACCGGACTGGAGGCCTACCTCGATGTCTGACCGTATTTCGGTAGCCAAGACCTACAAGCTCTACATCGGCGGCAAATTCCCGCGCTCGGAGTCGGGCCGCGTGTACCCGGTCACCGACAGCAAGGGCAAGTTCCTGGCGAACGCCTCGCACGCGTCCCGCAAGGACGTCCGCGACGCGGTTTCCGCCGCCCGCAAGGCTTTCGGCGGCTGGTCGGCGGCGACGGCGTACAACCGCGGCCAGGTGCTGTACCGGGTCGCGGAGATGCTGGAAGGCCGCCGCGAGCAGTTCGTCGCGGAGGTGTCCGCGTCCGAAGGCGTCGCGGCGAAGAAGGCACAGTCCATTGTGGACGCGTCGATCGACCGCTGGGTCTGGTACGCGGGCTGGACGGACAAGATCGCGACCGTGCTCGGCGCGGCCAACCCCGTCGCGGGGCCGTACTTCTCCTTCACCGTGCCCGAGCCGACGGGTGTCGTCGGCGTGCTGGCGCCGCAGCAGTCGTCGCTGCTGGGTCTGGTGAGCGTGCTGGCCCCGGTGCTGGCGACGGGTTCGACCGCGGTGGTCGTCTCCAGCGCGGACAGGCCACTGCCCGCGATCACGCTTTCGGAGGTCCTGGCGACGTCCGACCTGCCCGGCGGCGTCGCGAACATCCTGACCGGACGGGCGTCGGAGCTGAGCTCGTGGCTGGCTTCGCACGGCGACGTCAACGCCCTCGACCCGACCGGCGCGGAGCCTTCCGCGCGGGCGGACCTGGCGCGTGACGCCGCCGGCACCGTGAAGCGCGTCCTGACCGTGCCGGACGCCGAGCCGGACTGGACGGCCGACGCCGACATCTCGCGGCTGCGGCGATACCTGGAGGCGAAGACCGTCTGGCACCCGCTGGGCGTCTGACCTCCGCATTTCGTCCTCTGAATGCGCTGGGGCCGGATCGCGTTTAGCCCGCTGAACGCGATCCGGTCTCAGGGGTCCAGGTCGGATCCGGTCAACGCCCTGCCCGGAAGCGGCTCGGTCTTCCCCGCCCGGAGACCGTCGATCATGATCCCGATGCAGCGCCGCATCGCGATCCGCGCGACCTCTTCGCCCTTCCCCGGCATCTGCCGCAGCAACGTCGCGAACAACATCGCGACGTCCCCGGTGCCGACGTCTTCGCGGAGCCTGCCCTCCGCCTGCGCGCCCTGGACGAAGCCACCGAGCACCACCAGCAGCTCGTCACGCAGGGCCTTGATCGCGGGATCGCTCCTGAGGATCACCAGCGCGCGGGGCGACACCATCGCGAGCTGGATGCTCAGCTGCAGCTCCATCGACTGGTGCAGCAGCCGGATCAGGGCGTCCCAGTTCGAAGGCTCCTCGTCCTTCGCGGCCTTCGCGTCCCTGAGCACCCTGTCGAAGTTGTCGACGGCGACCGCCCTGATCAGCGCGTCGCGGTCCGGGAACCGCCGGTAGAGAGTGCCGACGCCGACGCCCGCCGAGCGCGCGATCTCCTCCATCGGGACCTCGGCGCCTTGCGCGGCAAAGATGGCTCTCGCGGCGGCCAGGATCTGATCCCGGTTCCGGCGCGCGTCGGCACGCAAGCGGGTCTCGGGGTCGGCTGTCATGGTCCTCGCCTCTCGAAGGTCCTTCAGGGCCGTGATTCTCGCACGTAAGGGCCTTCCCTTCACGCTTCCCGGGAAACCACCCCTTCGCGAGTGGACGACCCGCCTCCACTTGAGTACCTTGGGGTCATAAGCGGAATGAAACCATCCGCATACGTTTTGGGGCCCCCTGTCCGATATCGCCCGAACCCACCCGACATTCCGGGAAAGGACAAACCCGATGACTGACGTCGAGGAAACCACCGCGAACCTGCCGCTCATGCGGAAATGCCCGTTTTCCCCGCCACCGGAATACGAGACGCTTCGTACGGAAAGCCCGATTTCCCGGGTCGGCCTCCCTTCCGGGCAGACCGCTTGGGCGCTCACCCGGCTCGAGGACATTCGCGAAATGCTGAGCAGTCCGCATTTCAGCTCCGACCGGCAGAATCCGGACTTCCCGTTGATGATCAAGCGGCCCGTCCGCCGCGAGGAAAAGCCGTTCCGCGCGTCCCTGATCTCGATGGATCCGCCGGAGCACAGCCAGGCCAGGCGTGACGTCGTCGGGGAATTCACGGTCAAGCGCATGAAAGCGCTCCAGCCTCGAATCCAGCAGATCGTCGACGAGCACATCGACGCCCTGCTCGCGGGCCCTCAACCCGCCGATCTCGTCCAGGCGCTTTCCCTGCCGGTGCCGTCCCTGGTGATCTGCGAACTGCTCGGCGTCCCCTATTCGGACCACGAATTCTTCCAGGGCTGCAGCTCCAAGCTGCTCAACCGGGAGGTTCCCCCCGAAGACCGCCAGGTGGCGTTCGAACAGCTGGAAAACTATCTCGACGAACTCGTCAGCAAGAAAGAAGCGAACGCCACCGAGGACGACCTCCTCGGCCGCCAGATCCTCAAACAGCGGGAAACGGGCGAAGCCGACCACGACGAACTCGTCGGCCTGGCGTTCTTGCTGCTCATCGCCGGTCACGAGACCACGGCGAACATGATTTCGCTCGGCACCGTGACCCTGCTGCGGAATCCCGACCAGCTGGAGAAGATCAAGGCGGACCCGGGCAAGACCCTCGCCGCGATCGAAGAGCTCCTGCGGGTCTTCACCATCGCCGAGACTGCGACCTCACGCTTCGCGACGGCGGACGTCGAGATCGGCGGCACGCTGATCCGGGCAGGTGAAGGCGTCGTCGGCCTGAGCAACGCGGGCAACCACGACCCGAACGGCTTCGAGAACCCCGACGACTTCGACATCGAGCGCGGGGCGCGGCACCACGTCGCGTTCGGGTTCGGGGTGCACCAGTGCCTCGGCCAGAACCTGGCGCGGATGGAACTCCAGATCGTGTTCGATACGTTGTTCCGTCGTATGCCGGGGATCAAGGTCGCCGTTCCGGTCGACGAGCTGCCGTTCAAGCACGACTCGACGATCTACGGCCTCCACGCCCTCCCGGTCACCTGGTAGGAGGAGCCATGAAGATCATCGCGGACACCGGGAAATGTGTGGGCGCGGGCCAGTGCGTGCTCACCGATCCCGACCTGTTCGACCAGAGCGAGGACGACGGGACGGTCCTCGTGCTGAACGCCGAGCCCGAGGGGGAAGAGGCGGAGGAGAACGCGCGGACCGCCGTGCACATCTGCCCTGGTCAGGCGTTGTCGCTCGCGTAGGGGACGGTCAAGCCAGGCCTCACCGAAGTACATGAAGGCCCCCTTCCTTGCGCCTGGCGCAAGGA
>NZ_JBHXJK010000077.1:11360-40619 GCF_042723255.1 Amycolatopsis thailandensis | reverse complement strand
GTGGGTGTGATGGAGGCCTACACCACAGGCCTCGAGGACCGGCCGCTAGGAGGTGTCGCGAAACCCCCGACCGCGCGGTCCGGTGTCCCGAAAGGGGCTTTCGCGACACCCTGACATCGCGCGACCGCACGACATGCGGGGAAGGGCCCCTTCGGCCCCCTAGGCATCACCCGAACGGGTCATGTCCCGTTCGTCCGATGCACCCAAGCCTGGCCCGGCTTACAGTCCCTTCATGCCCGGTACACGCTGGAGCCGCTTGCTGCCTACAGCGCTGCTGGTCACGCTCGCCTTGACGGCGATCTCCGTCTGGTCGACCTCGGACGACATCGAGGCCGGGCTGACCGCGCGCGCGAAGAACGCCCTCGCCGACGTCGGTGTCTCCGGCGGCGAGGTGACCTTCTCCGGCCGCGACGCGAACCTCACCGGCTTCCCGCCCGACAAGGCCGCGCAGGCGATGGACGCCATCCAGCGGATCGACGGGGTCCGCACGGTCGAGATCTCCGGTGACACCGCGCCGCCCGCCGGTCCGGTGACGACCAGCGGTGAGCCGTCGAGCCCGCCGCCCGCTCCGCCGAGCCCGCCACCCAGCTCGACCGCTCCGGCCAAGCCGACGGACAAGGCCGGCTTCCAGGCCGAGATCGACCGTCTGCTGGGCGCGACGCCGATCACGTTCGAACCGGACACCACCGATCTCACCGCGGACGGTGAGCGCGGCGCGCTGGAGATCGCGAAGCTGCTCACGGACGCGCCGCGCGAACTGCGGTTCCGGATCACCGGGACGGTGGCGACCGGTTCGGACAGGAAGCTCTCGCTGAACCGGGCGCTGACGGTGGAACGGCTGTTGGAGCGCAACGGGGTCAAACGCGACCAGGCGTACTCCACCCAACGCAGGACCTCCGACGGCGCGAGCGGCGAGGGCCGCCGCGTCGACATCACGGCAGAACAGAGGTGATGGCTGAATGCTCTGGCTCTTCGGACAGATCTGGCTCTGGCTGCTCATCTCCTTCGCCCTCGGCTGCGGGGTCACGTGGCTGATGACGCGCGGCGAACGACGTGAGCGCACCGCGCCCGAGCCGTCGGCCCGTGTGCCGGAACGCGCCGCCGCCGTGCACGCCGAGCCCGAACCCGAGCCGGTGCCCGAACTGCTGTCCTCCGAACAGACGCAGTTCATCCCGCCCGCGCGGATCCAGGACGACGACGAGCCGTACGACCAGGAGGCGGAGGGCCACCGCGAGGGCCAGCTGACCCCGGAACCGGTGCGGGCCTACCGCCCGGAGCAGCCCGAACCCGCCGCCCGCAATGGCGAGGGCGGGCACGAACCCGAGCCGGTCTGGCCGAGCGACGAGGACTGGCCGCCCGCCGGGCACCGGCCGGGGCAGAGCGGCTGACACTCGCCTGGTAAATTCGGCTACGCACTGTGAGCGTGACGCCGGGTACGTTTCTTCGTTCGGGAGCTCCGGCACACGAAGGAGGCTCCGATTTGGCGCTCCCCTATTGGACGCCGCACAACCTGCTGCCTCCGGGCCGCCACCCCGCCGACCTGGCCGACGTCTACGAGCGGCTGGTCTTCGACGCGCCGCATCAGAACGACCGGGAAATCCTGTTCAGCGCGCTGAACAGCTACCTGGGGGTCGCCCGGCGGATCATGCCGACCGGCCGCGCGTGGATCGGCGGCGGCCTGACCGCCAGGACCCCGCACGCGCCGCTCGGGCTCGACGTGGTGCTGATCCCGGACGAATGGGGCGCGCTCAAACGGCTCGACGACGCGGGCCGCTCGGCGCTGTACGGGCTGTTGACCCTGCGCGGGGTCATCGTCGGCCAGCCCGCCATGTACCTGGACCAGGTCCAGCCCGTCGGCGGCATGCTCGACGGCTTCCTCTGCCGCCCCGGCGACGAGGAGATCTGGGAAGAAGTGTGGGCTGCCGGTGGCAGGGGGATTCCGGAAGTGATCTGGTGAGGAACGAATTCCGGCGCATCGCCGACGAGATCCCCGGCGGCACCTGGCTCGACGACCTCGCCCGTGCTTCGGCGATGGCCGCGTACGCGAAGTTCGAACGGACGTCGCGCTCGCCGCTGCTTCGCGTGTCCGTGATCGGTGAGTCGCATCTCGACGCGTACACCTTCTCGGACATCAGCCGCGCGTTGCAGGACGCGACGGCCAAGATCGGGCACATCATCCGGAACCCGTCGGGCGAGGTGACCTTCGTCCAGCCCGCGGACCGGGAAAAGGCCCCGCTGATCCAGCGCGGCCAGGCGGGCAACGCGATCTTCTTCGGCTTCCCCGAACCGGCGCTCGACGACGCGCTCATCCACGACGGGATCGAGTCGCTGTCCGAACGCGCGGTCAAGGAACTGTGCGACTTCCTGCCGGCCAACGGCTCCGACGACGGCGCGCTGGACGCGGTGCTGCTGCAGCGCGACACCGTCCGAAACGCGGTCAGCGACATCGTCAACGCGGTCAGCAAGCACGCCGGGATCGGCATGGCGCTGACCCCGACCGCCGGCGACGAGCTGACCCGCAGCATGACCACCGAGCAGGCGCGGATCCTGTCCGGGAGCCTGCGCGAGTCACGCGAGGCCGTCGGTTACGAGACGGTCAGCGGCAGGCTGGACGGCGTCCGTACCCGGCGCCGGATCTTCTATCTCGAACGCGAGTCGGGCGGCACGATCCAGGGCGCGGTCGCACCGGATCTGCTCGACGAGATCAAGGAGAACCTCGACCGGCCGGTGACCGCCCGGCTGCGGGTCGTGCGGACGACGACCATCGACGGCCGCCGCGGCCGCCCGGTGCACGAACTGCTGGAGATCACCCCGGAAGTCAGCCTGTTCGATCAGTGATCGGGTTTCCGATATTTGGTGATACCACATTTCTCGTCAAAAAATATCGATGACCGCTTGATCATCGTGGAATGATGACTTTTTCCGGCAGGTAACAATTTCGGCCATTGCCCCGAACGATGGGTTAACGTCTTCGGACGGAAGCCTCCGAAAGGGCACGTATGCCGACCGATCCACCACTCCCGCACCCGCCGGCGACCCGCTACGGCCCGGGGTTCGCCACCCACGGAACTCGTCATCGGAAGCCCAAGAACGGCCTGGTCATCGCCGGTTTCCTGGTCGGACTGGCGGCCCTCGGGGTCGCCTTCGTCCCGGTCGCCGGGGTGGCCGCCTGGCCGCTCGCCGTGACCGGAGTGATTCTTTCCGTGATCGGTTTGACCAAAATCAAGAAGGGCGAAGCAGACAAGAAGGGAATGGGGATCGCGGGACTCGCGCTTTCCGTTGCCGGTTTGCTGGCCGCGGGCGGGTTACTGGTCTACACCAACTTCTTTGCTACCGGCCGGTCGGGACTGCACATCCCGGCGGTCGCGGGGGACAAGCACACCGTCGAGTTCGTCGTCAGCGCGTCCGGCGGCGCGACCGTCCGGTTCGGTTCGCTCAACGACCAGCGCAGCGAAACGACCCCGGCGAGCACCGACGACTGGCGCGGCACGGCGTCGTTCAACTCGGGCGACTATCTGCTCACCGTCACCGCGGACACCCGGAACGCGTCGGTCAGCAACCAGATCTCCTGCACGATCCTGGTCAACGGCCAGAAGGTGGCGGAGAACAAGGGGCAGACCATCGCCTTGTGCACCGCGAGCACCGGCTGACCCCTCAACGCGTTTCGTCCTCTGAATGCGGTAGTTGCGCAGGCAAGTACCGCATTCAGAGGACGAAAGGCGGCCAGCCGCCTGGCGGCCGGCCGGTATCGCCCCCACCTCCACCGGCCGGACCGCCACGAGCCGCTCCTGGCGGCCCTTCAGACGGCCCCTGAAAGGGCCGCCCGAGCGCCGATCCCTACCGCATGCCCCTCCCCTAGGGCTCGATCGACGCTGAACGGGACCCTACGCGCGTGAACCGCGAGGCCACTAAGAATCCGCTAAGGATCACTCACGGACCTTCGCCGAGGTCCGTCAGTTCCGCACGGACCAGCGCGGCGAGCTTCGGATTGGCGTCGGCCAGGATTTTCAACGCGAGCGCGAACTGCTCGCGGGCACCGTCCACATCCGACCCGGTCCGCAGGATCCTGCCCAGGGTCAGCCGCAGTACGCCTTCCTGGAGGACGAAGCGGCGGCTGATCGTCAGGTCCACAGCCTCCCAGACGTACCGTTCGGCGGCGGCGAGTTCGCCGATCCGCATGCTCAGTTCGGCCAGGTTGTTCAGCGAGACGACGACGTAGCTTTCGTCGCCGAGGGTCCGGTCGATCTCCAGGGAGGCGACCTGGTGCCCGATCGCCTCGATGAACCGTCCGGACCGTTTTTCGGCCTCCGCGCAGTTGTTGAGCGCCTGCCCGCGGAGTTCGAGATCGCCGGTCAGTTCCGTCTCTTCGATCGCCTGCCGCAGCGTCCTGATGGCGTCGTCGTACCGCTCCAGCAGGGTCAGCGCGGAGCCGAGGTGGATGTTCGCCGAGACCATCAGCCGGTTGTCGCCGATCGCGCTCGCGAGTTCGAGCGCGCGTTCGGCGTCGGCCAGACAGCCTTGCGGGAGTTCGAAGGTGAGCGCGATGGCGCAGCGGGAGATCAGCATCCAGCAGCGGCCGAGGACGTCACCGGACCGCTCGGCGGCCTCCAGTCCGATCTCGACCAGCCGCGTCCAGTCGTCGAGCAGCGGGTACACCGCGCGATAGGTGTGCGCGACCCGGGCCAGCCGCCAGACGTCCCCGTGACGCCCGTCGGCGCGGGCGGCTTCGAGGACCTCCAGGAGGTTCTCCCATTCCGCGGCGAACCAGTCCTGCGCTTCGGCGAAGGAGCCCATCGGCGGCGTCTGGGCGTCGGTCAGCACGCCGGTGAAGTCGAGGGGGTCGACGATCCGCAGCATCTTGCGCCGGGCCCGGTCGGCGACGGACTGGTAGTACCGCACGGATCGGGTCAGCACGTCCCGCCGGTCGGTCTCGTCGAGTTCGTTCTCCGCCAGCTCGCGCAGGAACAGGCGGACGAGGTCGTGCGGGACGAAGGAGTCGCGGCCGGTTTCGGCGAGCAGGTTGTGCGCGGTGAGGACCCGCAGATGCCGTCGCGCCTCGGCGACCGTGATCCCGCCGATCGCGGCCGTCAGATGCGAACCGGCCGAAACGCACTGCACGACGCCGAGCCGAAGGAACGTGTCCGCGACCTCGGGCGGCAGGCCGCGGAACGAGACGTCGAACGCCGCGCGCACCCCGTCGTCCGGGCCCTCGACGTCGAGCGCGGCCAGCCTGGTGCGCTCGTTGCCGAGTTCTTCGACCAGGTCCTGCGCGGACCACTGCGCGCTGGCGGCGAGCCGGGCGCCCGCGATCCGCAGCGCCAGCGGGAGATATCCGCAGAGCCGGGCGAGCGCGTGGTTGAGGTCGAACCCGGCGGGCCCGGCGAGTTCCTCGATCAGCCGGACGGCGTCGCCGGGCGCGAGCGTGCCGAGGACGCGCAGTTTGGCCGCGTTGGACACGGCGAGGCCGTCGAGCCGCGACCGGCTGGTCACCAGCGTCATCGACCGTGAGCCGGGCGGCAGCAGCGGCCGGACCTGTTCGGCGGAGCGGGCGTTGTCGAGGATGACCAGCATCCGGCGTCCGGCGATCATCGAGCGGTAGAGCGCGACGCGTTCGTGGACCTGTTCCGGGACGCCCTCGGCGGGGACGCCGAGCCCGAGCAGGAACTGGGTGAGCAGTTCGGCGGGCTCCAGCGGCGGGTGGTGCGGGTCGAAACCGCGCAGCGAGGCGAAAAGGATGCCGTCGGGGAAGCGGCGGACGGCGCGATGCGCCCACCACACCACCAGGCTGCTCTTGCCGATCCCGGCGGTGCCGGTGACGACGCCGACCGCGGTCTCGCCCGCTTCGGCCCGCTCGGCGAGTCCGTCGAGCCAAGCCAGATCGGCCTCGCGCCCGGCGAGGTTCGGCACGGCGGGCGGCAACTGCTGGACGGGGTGCGTCTCGGCCTTCGGTTCCGCGAAGACCTTGACCGGCAGGTCGTCGTTCAAAACGCGTTCGTGCAGCCAGCGCAGGTCCGCGCCGGGTTCGACGCCGAGGGTCCGCAGGGTCGCGCGGGACACCGTGCGGTAGAGCTCGAGCGCGTCGCCGCGGCGCCCGGCGTGATACAGCGCGCGCATCAGCTGACCGGCGGTGCGCTCGGCGAGCGGGTTCGCGCGGACCAGTGGGCTGAGTTCGACGATGAGTTCCGCGTGCCTGCCGAGCTCGAGGTCCGCGTCGACCCTGGCGCCGTGGACGGCGAGCCGCAGGTCCTCCAGTTCGGGGGCGCGCACGGAACCGGGCACCCCGGCCAGCGCGGGTCCCTGCCAGAGCGCGAGGGCCTCGGCGAGCAGCTCGGACGCCTTCTCCGGGTCTTCGGTCGAGGACTGTTCCAGCAGCGCGCGGGCGCGGTGGACGTCGATCCTCGCCGGTTCGACGGTGAGCTGGTAGCCGGGCGGCGCGGTGTGGATCCGGGCGCCGCGCGGATGGTCACCCTGGATGTCGCGGAGTACGCGCCGCAGGTGGGAGACGTTGCCGTGGACGATCGTGCGGGCGGTGGCGGGCGGGTCGTGGCCCCACAGCGCGTCGATGATCTCGTCGAGCGCGACTACCTTGTTGACCTTCAGTGCCAGCAGCGCGAGCAGGCCGCGGACGCCGGGACCGCCGACGGGGACGGGCCGTTCGCCGTCGAGGAGCCGCACGGGACCGAGGAGCTGGAAACGGGCAGGGGAACCGTTTTCGCCCATGGCAAGCACCCCTCCTCCGATCTCTCCCCTTACCGGAGTAGCCAACCTACCGCGCGAAGACGCCGCCAACCAGAAAACACGAGGAAAGAGAGACATAGCGGGACACAACCGACCCCGCGAATTGATCCAAAGCCGGAGCCCCGGTGTCCTCGGTGGTCGTGAGTGGCGATTCGGGTTCTAACCCTATTCGTCACTCACGACCACCCCGACCGGCTCCCGTACCGGCACTTCTTGCTCGCCAAACCGCAGCGCTCCCCCACTCCCAGGCGTGAAGGTCGCGTTTTCTCGGCTGAGCCGAGGGAAGGGGGCCTTCAGGGGCGTCGGCGGTGACTGCTGATGCGTATGAGGCGAACGTGGTGTTCACCGAGTCCGTGAAGGCCTCCTTCCCTACCTTCAGGGTAGGAAAGGAGGCCTTCACGGACTGGAGCTGAGGCCAACCGCGGCCCAGATCCGCGTAGGTAACCAAATACCGGTCCGCTCGCCCACCCGCTGCACACGAAGGCGTGGAACCGTCGCTCTGGAAGCGCGTCAGCGCGGCGCAATAAAAAGAGCTCCGTGCCATCAGTCCCGATCTGATGGCACGGAGCCGGGGGATGTCCGATTTGGGCCGCCTGGGGGCGCGACCCACACCGGACATCGGCGTCCACGTCCGTCCGGGTGGGCTCACCCCGAGCGAAGAACCCGTTCGACCGTCGACAACACCTACGTGAGCGAGCCCACTGGCCCGCTCACGTGGCGACAACGTAACAGGGCGCACACTGGTGGCTACAGGCACCCCTCGATGGCCTTCGCCACCTGCGGTTCGTCTACCGCGACAGCGGGGTCGAGTCGCGGCCGGCGATGAACGCGGGACGGCGTTCGATGGCCGCGAACGGCTCCCGCAACGCGTTCTCGACGCTGTTGAACACGATGAAGATGTTCGACCGCGGGTACGGCGTGATGTTGTTGGACGAACCGTGCATCACATTCGAATCGAACCAGAGCGCCGAACCGGCCTGCCCGGTGAATTGGTCGATTCCGTATTCGGCGGCGAGTTTGGTGATGTCATCCTCGCCGGGAACACCGACCCGCTGCTCTTTCAGCGAGCTCTTGTAGTTGCTCTCCGGGGTTTCCCCGGCGCATTGGACGAAGGTCCGCTGCGACCCCGGCATCACCATCAGCCCGCCGTTGAACGGGTAGTTGTCGGTGAGCGCGATGGAGCAGCTGACCGCTCGCGGCGCGGGCATGCCGTCTTCGGCGTGCCAGGTTTCGAAGTCCGAGTGCCAGTAGAACCCGGTGCCCTTGAAGCCGGGCATGTAGTTCACGCGGCTCTGGTGGATGTAGACCTCGGAGCCGAGGATCTGCCGGGCCCGGTCGAGGACGCGCGGGTCGCGGACGAGTTCCGCGATCAGCGCGCTGGTCTCGTGGACGTCGAAGATGGAGCGGACTTCACCGGTTTTGGCTTCGGTGATGACACGCTCGTCGTCGCGGTGGTCCCCCGACGACATCCGCACGAGTTCCTGCCAGTACGTCTGGATCTCGCCAGGCGACAACAACTGGTCGACGACGGTGTAACCACGGGTCTCGTGGTTGGCGAGGGTGGCCGCGTCGAGCGGCCCGTCGCCCTCGGTGCCCCAGACGGTGGGGTGTGTCCTGGGCAGGTGTTCGGGCTTACCCGTGATGCGGGTCGGGTAACTGTCGTCGACTCGGGTGTCGGTCAGCGTCAAAGCGGTCGCCTCCTCGAGCGATTTCTACGGTTCGGTTACGAGCGGGTACACGCCGTTCTCGTCGTGGACCTCACGGCCGGTGATGGGCGGGTTGAACACGCAGACGCACTTGATCTCGGTCTTGGGCCGGACCTGGTGCTTGTCGTGGTCGTTGAGCAGGTACAACGTGCCCGGCTTCAGCTGGAAGACCTCGCCGGTCGCGGTGTTCTCGAGCTCTCCCTCACCGGAGGTGATGAAGACCGCTTCGATGTGGTTCGCGTACCAGAAGTCGTTGACCGTCCCGGCGTAGAGCGTGGTCTCGTGCACCGAGAACCCGACGCCTTCCTTGGCGAGCACGATGCGCTTGCTTCGCCAGTTCGGGGTCTTGATGTCGGCGTCGGTATCGGTGACCTCGTCGAGTGTTCTGACAAGCAACGGAAAACTCCTTCTCGTTCTTGGTTGAGGGCGGCCGGTTCGGGTCAGTTGAGGACGGCGGCGACGGCCTCGTCGATGATCGACAGGCCCTTCGTGAGCTCGTCCTCGGTCAGGGTGAGCGGCGGGAGCACCTTCATGACCTCGCCGTCGGGGCCGGAGGTCTCCATCAGCAGTCCGCGCTCGAAAGCGGCGGCGCAGACCTTGCCCGCGAGGTCCCCGTTGGGGAACTCGATGCCGCGGGCCAGGCCGCGGCCCTTCGCGAACAGGTTCGCGTCCGGGTACGCCTCGACGATGCCCTGGAAGGCGGCGGCGATGCGCTCGCCCTTGGCCTTCGTCGACTTCTCCAGTTCGTCGTCGCTCCAGTAGACGCGCAGCGCCTCGGTCGCGGTGACGAACGCCGGGCTGATGCCGCGGAAGGTGCCGTTGTGCTCGCCCGGCTCCCAGACGTCGAGGTCGGGGCGGATCAGCGTCAGCGCCATCGGGATGCCGTAGCCGCCGATGGACTTCGAGAGGCAGACGATGTCGGGCTTGATGCCCGCGTCCTCGAAGCTGAAGAACGGGCCGGTGCGGCCGCAGCCCATCTGGACGTCGTCGAGGATCAGCAGGATGCCGTGCTTCTTGCACAGGTCGTCCAGCGCCTTGAGCCACTCGATGCGCGCGGCGTTGATGCCGCCCTCGCCCTGGACTCCCTCGACGATGACGGCGGCGGGCTCGTTCAGGCCGCTGCCGGAGTCTTCGAGCAGCTTCTCGAAGTAAAGGAAGTCCGGAATGGAGCCGTCGAAGTAGTTGTCGTACGGCATCGGCGTGGCGTGCACCAGCGGGACACCGGCGCCGCCGCGCTTCATCGAGTTGCCGGTCACCGAAAGGGCGCCCAGCGTCATGCCGTGGAAGGCGTTGGTGAAGTTGATGACCGATTCCTTGCCGGTCACCTTGCGCGCGAGCTTCAGCGCGGCCTCGACCGCGTTCGCGCCACCGGGGCCGGGGAAGACGACCTTGTAGTCGAGGTCGCGCGGCTGGAGGATCTTCTCCTTGAACGTCTGGAGGAAGTCCCGCTTGGCCACGGTGAACATGTCGAGCGCGTGCGTGACGCCGTCACGGGCGATGTAGTCGATCAGCGCCCGCTTGAGCGCCGGGTTGTTGTGCCCGTAGTTGAGCGCGCCGGCGCCGGCGAAGAAGTCGAGATAGGCCTTGCCGTCTTCGTCGTACAGGTAGCTCCCCTGAGCCCTGTCGAACACCACGGGCCAGCCGCGGCTGTAACTGCGTACTTCGGATTCGAGTTCCTCGAAAATACTCATCACGTTTTCTTTCTCCCTGGGATCCCCGGTTTACGTCCTAGTTGTTGCCGAGCGGACCGATTCGGTACAGGTCCTCCTGCTCATGCGTTCCTTCCTCGGCCGGGAAATCCGTCGCGGAGAACAGATCCTGGCGTTCCAAGGTGGCGTCCCAGCGCTTGGCGAACGAGGCGAACAACCGGATCGAAGCCTCGTTGTCCGGGGTGATCGTCGTTTCCAGGTACCGCACACCCTGTGCGGCGAGCCTGCTGAACAGGTCGTCGAGCAGTGCCCCGGCCAGGCCTTTTCCGCGCTGGGACGCGTCGACCGCGACCTGCCAGACGAAGCCGGTGTCCTGCTTCCGATACCCGATCACGAAACCGACCGGCTCGCCGTCTACTTTCGCGACGACCGAGGTGTCTGCGAAATCGTGGCACCACAGCAAATAGGCGTAAGGCGTGTTGAGATCGAGCTTCTTCGAATCGCGGGCGATTCTCCAGAGCGCGGCACCGTCTGCCTTGGTCGGATTTTCGATCAAGTGCTTTCCGGACATGTCCAAGAAACGTACCGGAGGATTCGGGCGCGGTCAGATCAGCGCGGCGGCGGCAACGCGGCTACCTGCAACAACCCGGAAACACACGTGACAAAGGTAACGGTAACGTTTGAAGCGCAGCACTTGTGGGTAAGGCCGCTTCGTTGCGGTCTCACTGCATGTGACGATACCAACCGTTACCACTTCGTCGCACGGTCAGGACGCGTTTCGGCGCGCCGAAACCGCGAGGAGGGGCCTACTTGCGGCGTGCCCGCCTCCGGAAGACGGAACCCAGCGGCGTCCAGATGGCGGGCAGCAGGAGCAGCAGGCAAACGACGAGCCACCAGACCGGCGCCTCGCCGCGCCGCCAGCCCGCGACGACGTCGCCGAGCCAGCCGAACAGCGGCTCGCGGACCGGCGGCAGGAACGCGGCGAACAGCAGACCCGCTCCCACCAGCACGCCGAGCACCGTGAGCACCATCCGCCACGTCTTGCGCAGCGTCATCAGGCTGACCGCCAGGAACACGATGGCGCCCGCGGCCACCGGGACGCCGACCCATTGCAGGACGGGACCGCCCTGTCCGCCGATGACGAAACCGGCCAGCACCGTGATCAGCGCGGCGAGCACGTTCCACGGCGCGGGCAGGGTGGCCGCGCCGCGCGTGATCCACCAAGCGCTGCGCCCCGCCGCCTTGGCGAAGGTCGCGGCGGGCTGGACCGTTTTCGGCACCCGCGTCGCCCCCGCCGCCGCGTTGAGCCCGGCGGCACCCGCCTTGACCAGCGTCTTCGTCAGCAGCATCGTGCCGCGTTCGTGTTCGAACCGCTCGCCGGAGACCTGGCAAGCCTGGAACGCGCGCTGGGTCTGCTCGTCGGTTTCCGGCTCGTTCTCGATCAGTTTTCTGAACCGTTCCGACGGTTTCCCGTTCCCTTTGGCCGTTTTCGCGTCGTGTCCGCTGTGGAGGCCGACGCAGGGCAGTTCTTCGCGCGCGATCTCCAGCTGCCGCACCCGCGCGAGCACCATCGCCGTCACCGGCATACTGATCGGGAGGGCGGCTTCGCCTTCGACGTCGGCGAGTTCGCCGTCGAGGCCGAGGAAGGCCAGCTCTTCGGTCAATTGCGCGCACAGCGCGTCCGCTTCCTCCTGCGCCAGCCCGTCTTCCGTACCGGGCCGGCGCCAGCCGATCTTCGTGAAGGTGTCCCGCACCTGTATCCGGAACGCCTCCCGCCCGACGACGTCACGCAGCAGCCGCAGGCGTTTCGGGTCGAGCAGGCATTGGATCAGCCAGCCGGCGCCGTCGACCCGGCCCCACATCCAGTCGTTCGCGCGCCAGGACGCCTTGTAGAACGCGCCGAAGTAGTCGGCCTGCATGCCGGTGAGCTTCGTCCACGAACGACGTCGCTTCATGTCCAGCAGCGTCCGGGAATCCGCGCTCACCTGGACGAGATCGACGCGCTGATCGACCGACGGCGGCTGCGCGAGCAGTCCCCGGGTCGCGATGTGCAGGCGCACCAGACGCGAAGTTACGACCGCGTCACCGGCGCTCTTGTCGTCGGAAGTGAGCCCGGTCCACGCCAGCAGCGTGCTGACCGTGTCGGCGGCCTCGGTGTCGGGTTTCCCTTGCGCCAGCGGCAAAAGGATCGGCGTCGCCTGCCGGAGCGCGGCGACCACGAGCGGCCACGCCTCCTTGAGCGTGTCCGACCGGCCGAGTCCGGCCCATTTCCTGGCGAGCCCCTCGATCCAGGCCGCCAGGGTGTCCGCGGACTTCGGCGGTTCCTGTTCGGTGACCCAGCTCGCGATCCGGTAGCCCCGCGCGGCCTTGTGCCGGGCCTCGTGCAGCAGCACCCGGCATTGATTGAGCTGTGTGGCCTGCTCCGGCGACGGATCGAGCCGGAAGCCCGCGTTCACCAGCTGGAGTCCGGTCGCCACCGAATCGTCGAGCGCGGTGGTGCGGAAGGCGATCAGGTCGCCGAGTTCGCAGGTGTCCTTCGGCGGCTCGGTGGGCAGGCCGTCGCGCAGGCCCGCCGCCGCGGCCGCGCGCAGCTGCGCCGCCGTACCGGACGCCCACTGACGTCCCTCCACATCGGACAGCGAGAGCCTGCGGGTCGCCTCTCGGACCAGCGCGGTGGCGTCCTCCTGGACCCGCCTGTCGCGGTAATCGTTCATCAGGCGCTGGTCGACCAGTGTGCCGGGGCCGCCGCGAACCCCCATCGCGGCAAGGGAAACACGGGTTCCCCTGGTCCGGACGACGGCGTCGTTGTGCCGGGTCAGGTCTTCGAGCTCGGCGCTGATCGTCTGGCTCAGCACGGTTCCGACGACCTTGCTCATCGCGCTGCCGAGCAACGGCGGCCGCTCCGGATCCACCACGACCCGGTCTGCTTCGCGTTCCGCCGTCGGCACCACGTACAGCAGCAGCCGCCGGACATCCGAATGCGACTGCCGTTCGAAGATCTCCCGCAACGCCGGGCGCAACGGTTTGTTCAGCAGCACTCCGCCGTCGGTGAGCCAATGCGACCGCGAGACGTCGGTGTACTTGGTCATGTCCGGATGCAGTGGCCCGGTCTTCTCGCCGATCGGCATCCGGGAAAGCTCGAACGCGCCGGGGAACGACGCGGTGGAGCGGGCCGCGAGCGCGAGCGGCCCCACCACGTCGTCAGTCCATAAAGGACCGTCGAACCGGAAGAGCAGGCGATGTTCGGTGTCCCGCACCAGGTTCCCGAGCGCGTCGTCGAACCTGGTCGTCTCGCCGTCGATCATCGTGCCGGTGAGCAGCACGGTGATGTCGGGACAGTCGGGTTTCACCGTCGCCTTGTCGGTGATCCGGTGCAGCGCGTCCTTCAGGTCCGCCAGCAGCACTTTGTCGCCGTCGAGCAGCGAACGTGGCGCCTTTTCGCCGGGGTCGCGGATCAGGTTGTCGAGCGATCCCGTGCTGATCCACGTGTCGCGAAGCACCTGCGGGCTCGACCGGAACGCCTCCGCCAGCCCGAGGCACGCCGCGTTGATGCCGCCCGCGCTCGTGCCGGTGAGCACGTCGAGCGAGACGGTGGCGTTGAGCAGATCGAGCAGGGCGCGATACGGCCCCTCGGCTTCCGGCGTTCTCGACGCCTGAAGCAGATGCGAGGTCTCGGTGGCGACCCCGCCCATCCAGACCGCGAGGCTCGCCCCGCCCACCATGGTCATCGCCAGCCGGATCTCCTGCGGCCACGGGCTCCCCGCGTCGGCCATGTGCGCCCTCCCCAAGGCTTAAGTGCAGGAGCACTGTAGACCGGACGGCCGAACCGGTGTACCGCCGTTGGTGCCGAAAATCGTTCACCCGTAAGGGCAAATCCCCGCGTTTCGTCCTCTGGACGCGGTAGTTGGGCATGCGAACTACCGCGTTCAGAGGACGAAACGCGGGAAGGGGCGGGGCGTTCGCGACACGCCTCCCGCTCGGGCGACGCCCACGTGGTGAAGGCCTCCTTCACTGCCTTGAGGTAGGTAAGGAGGCCTTCACGGACCTTGCGACGCGGCCAGGAAGCGAAGCCACGGGCCGAACACGTTGCGAAAGCCACTTTCACAACGTTGAAGGTTACGAAAGCCACTTTCGCAACGTCGCCGACAGGTCCAGCGGACCGAGCGAACTACCGCATTTAGAGGACTAAATGCGTGAGGAGGCAGGGAAGGTCAGGCGGCGAAGTGTTCCAGCAGGAGCACTTGGGCCTCACCGACGGCGAAGCCCAGGATGGCTCCGGTCGCGATCAGGATCCATTCGTCCTGCTGGAAAGCCGGCCGCAGCAGTCCCTCGAATTCGCGCGGCGACAGCTCCTTCATCTTGGTCACCAGCACGTTCCGGATGTCCATCGCGTCGTTGGCGTAGTCCTCGATGTACCGCATGGTCTCCGGCAGCTTGTCCATGATCTTCTCGGCGATGTTCAGCTTCATGTCCTGATACCGCCTGCTGCCGACGGCGAACACCACCAGCGGCTTCCCGACACCGACGCGGCGGCCGAGCTGTTCGTCGAGCTGACGCTGGATGAGCCCGAGCACCCGGTCCGAAAGCGGCCCGTGCAGCACCGCCTCGATCACGTTGTGCGGGGTGATGATCTCCTTCGCGATCAGCGCGCCGTACGCCTCCGCGACCTCACCGCGCCGCTTCAGGAACAGACCTTGCCAGCGCACGCCGAAGTACCGGCGTTCCTCGATCGGGTAGAAGATCATGCGCAGCGCCAGCCAGTCGGTGAACCAGCCGGTGAAAAGACCGAACAGCGGCATGATCAACGGGAATTTGAACAGCACCCAGGCGACCATCTGGATGACGCCGATCAGCCCGCCGAAGACGATGCCGGAGCGGGCGATGAACTTGAACTCCTTGTCGCCCGCCTCCTGGAAGATCCGGTTCAGCAGCCGTTTGTCCTTGACCAGGGCGGTGACCACCATGCCCTTGAGGTCGAACACACTGTCCACATCGGACTTGATGAGCTCCAGCACGGCCGCGACCATCTTCGGCGTCTCGGCCTGGACGCGCTGGATCACCAGCCGCTGCATCCCCACCGGCAGCGATTCCCACAGCCCCGGCTGGTAGTGGGCCGCGACGTCGCGCACGATGTCCTCGACGGCGGCTTGCAGCGGTTTTTCGATCTCCCGCGCGATTCTCTGCGGATCGAGCCGGGCGACGACCTCGGCGGGCTTGATCAGCTGCTCGGTCATCGTGTCGCAGGCGATGCTCGCCATCCGCGCGGCGCGTTTGGGCACGATGCCCTGCCAGCCGAGGAAGGGTTTGATGCCGATGAACTCGACCGGCTGGAACATCATCCGGATCGCGACGAGTTTGGTGGTGTAGCCGATCAGGGCGGCGACGATCGGGATGGAGACGTAGATCGGCCAGTGGCGACCGAAATCGGCGAGGATCCCGTCGAGGAACGCACCCATGCCGGAGTCAGCCGGCGCTCGGGTCGCAGGCCTGCCAGAACTGGGCGCCGAGCCGGGAGATATGGACCGTGCGCTTGACGAACTTGGCCCGCTTGACCGACTTCTCCGCCTCGCGGACCGTCTCGTCGGTCAGCAGGATCTCGTACTGCGTCTCCAGCGCGGGCACCTCTTCGTCCAGCTCCACCAGGCCGAGCCCGATCAGCCGGGTGAGGTAGCCGGGCACCTGGTCGGGCAGCGACACCCCGGCGGCCTTGCCGACGGTGGAGGCGTTGCGCAGCACGAACCGCCCGGCGCCACCGAGGTTGGTCCGCTCGGCGACGTCGACGGCGGGGAACGGCGAGCCGTCGGAGAGCGCGGAAAGAATGCGGGCCTCGTCCGGCGTCAGCTGCCGCAGGATGATCGCGTAGAGGTATTCGCGCGCCCTCTCACGGCCGAAGCCGATCGAGTGGTTGAGCAGTTCGGCCATCGCCGCGCGGAGCGGTTCGAGCTGAGCGCGCGTGTGCACGAGGGTGATGGTCGCTTCGACCGGGCGCGCGCCGTTGGAGTCGGGGCGGTTCATCGCGGACGCGGCGGTGAGCGCGGCGTGATACGGGTCGTCGACCTCGTCGAGGCGGCGGCGCAGCTCCGAAAGCAGCTGTCGCTCACCCTGTTTGATGACCTGCTCCGCGATTTCGACGCCGGGGAGCTTGCGGGTGAATTCGAAACCCGTGCGGGCGGCCCAGCCCGCGAGCTGCCCCGCGCGTTTGGCGAATGCGGCCAGGTCGTCACCGGCGGGTCGATCGTTGCTCACGGACACTCCCCTCGCGTTCGCGCTGATGCTACCTGCGAGTAGGCCGAACGGCCGAAATTGTGATCGACGCGGGTGTTTGGATGAATACATGAGCTTCACGCGCTGGGGTCCGCCGATCGACGTCCTCCCGCTGTTCGCGCGGGAGGAACAAGCCCTGCTCGACGTCCTCACCGGATTGGACGCGGCACAGTGGTCCGCGCCGACGGTGTGCGAGGGCTGGACCGTGCACGATCTCGCCGCCCACATCCTGGGCGACAAACTCGGCAGGCTGTCCCGCGACCGTGACGACTACCGGACGACGGCGCCGCGCGAGGGCGAACGGTTCGGCGACTTCATCGACCGGATCAACGACGAATGGGTGGTCGCGTGCCGACGGCTGTCCCCCGAAGTGCTGTTCGCGATGCTGGTGGACAGCACCTCGCAGATCGCGGAGATGTTCGGCCGCGCCGATCTCGACGCGATCGGCGAGCCGGTGAGCTGGGCCGGTGCCGAACCCGCGCCGGTCTGGCTCGACGTCGCCCGCGAGTACACCGAGTTCTGGGTGCACCAGCAGCAGATCCGCGAAGCCGTCGGCGCCCGGATGCTCGACGAGCGCGAGTTCCGCGGGCCGGTGGTCGACACTTTCATGAGGGCGCTGCCGCACACTCTGCGTGACATCGAAGCGAGGACAGGGCGGCAGGTCGCCTACACCGTCACCGGCCAGGGCGGTGGGAAGTGGACCGCGCAGCGGACCGCGGAAGGCTGGGTGCTCGACAGCGTCGCGCCGACGTCACGCGCACCCCTGGCCTCGGTCACGACGGACGCGGACACCTTTTGGCGGCTGTGCACCCGGAACCCGGCGGACCGGGACCGGGTCACCACCAGCGGGGACGAAAACGTTTGCGCCGCCGTACTCGGGATGACGTCGATCATCACATCGAGTAACGGCTGACCTTCTCCGGGTGGATGAGGAGCCGGACGAGCTTCAAGGTCTGGATACCGGCGAGTTCGCCCGCGTGGGCCGGATCTTCGAGGTCCCAATAACGCTCGGCGAGACGGGCGGCCAGCTCGTACGCCCCGTCGGGCTCCACCGTGGCTCGACCGGCGACCGAAATCCAGCGTTCGCGTTCGCCGACCGGCGCGGCCACGATGATCGACGCGCGGGGATCGCCGCTCACCTTCCGGACCTTGGGCGAGTCCTCGGGCGTGAACAGCTGGATGGTGCCGTCGTCGGCGGCTTCGAACCACACCGGCCGGACCGGACCGTCGGCCACGGTCAGGAACCCGTGCAGGGGACGGCGGAGGAATTCGAGGTCTTCGGCGGTCAGCATGAGCACGATTCAACCCGGCGGACTTGGACGTGCCCATAGGTGAAAAGCCGGATCGCCTGTGTATTCGTCTAGCCTCGTAGCCGTGGACGTCTTCAGTGACCTGATCCGCGGGGTGCGGTCCCACGGCTCGTTGTTCGGCAGTTCGACGCTGTCCCCGCCCTGGTCACTGCGTTTCGTGGACGGCGCGCCGCTGACCCTGTGCGCCGTGCTCACCGGGGCGGGCTGGATCGTGCCGGAGGACGGTCCGCCCGAGCCGCTCCGCGCGGGCGAGACGATCATCGTGCGCGGCCCGGCGACGTTCGCCTTCGTCGACGAGGTCGGCACGACGGCCGAGCCGATCGCGTGCGGCGAGCACTGCGCGACCCCCGAACAGGGCGGGACCAGGCACCGCCTCGGCTGGGTCGACGACCCCGGCGGCGAGACGACCTTGATCGTCGGCGCGTATCCGGTGCGCGGCGAGATCGGCCGCCCGCTGCTGGACGCGCTGCCCGTCGTGCTGCGGGTGGACGCCGGGGGCGCGGGCGATCCCGTGCTGGACCACCTCGCCGCCGAGGTCGCCATCGACGCGCCGGGTCAGCAGGTCGTCCTCGACCGGCTGCTGGACTGGATGCTGGTCTGCTCCCTGCGCGAATGGTTCGACCGGCCCGGCGGTGAGCCCCCGGCGTGGTGGGCGGCCCAGCGGGATCCGGTGGTCGGCGACGCGCTGCGCCTGCTGCACGCCGAACCGGCGGCGCCCTGGACGGTCGGCTCGCTGGCCGGCCGGACCGGGGTGTCCCGGTCGACGCTGGCCAAGCGGTTCGCCGATCTGGTCGGCGAACCGCCGCTGACCTACCTCACCCGCTGGCGTATGACCCTCGCGGCGGATCTCCTGGCGGGCAAGGAGTCCACGACGATCTCGGACATCGCCCGCACCGTCGGCTACTCCGACGCCTTCGGGTTCAGCGCGGCGTTCAAACGCGTGCGGGGCGTCAACCCCAGCGAGTTCCGGACCGGCGTCGCTCAGCGCAGCTGATGCCGGGACTTCTTGGCCTGCTTGCGCAATTGCAGGATCCGGGCACCGCCGACGAGCGCGACCAGCGCGCCACCGGCGATCACGGAGAACAGCATCGCGACGGCCAGCGGCATGCTGCCGGACATGCCCAGGAAGTGGACGGTCGCCGTGTCCTGGTTCTGGAGGATGAACACGAGCAGGAACACCAGCACGATCAGCGCCACGATGACGGCGATCCACGTGCCGCTCACCCGGGTGCGTTTCAGCTTCGGGCCTGCCTCGAATTTCCCGCTGTGGCGCGCGCCGGCGGCTTCGGGCGGCTTGACGGGCTCGACCGGAACCTCGGCGGCGCCCTCCTGCGGCTGCGTCATGCAGGACAGTGTCCGCCGAAGTCCGCGCGATCGCGCTCTCAAGCGTCCGAACGGGTGACCTCGTCCGCCGCGCGCAGCACGCGCAAGGTGTTCTCACCGGCCAGCTTCGCGCAATCTTCCTCGCTCCAGCCACGTTCCAACAGCGCGGCGAACAGCACCGGGTACTTCGAAACGTCTTCGAGGCCTTCGGGCAGCGTCGCGACGCCGTCGTAGTCCCCGCCGAGGCCGATGTGGTCGACACCGGCCACTTCACGCGCGTGTTCGATGTGCGCGACGACGTCGTCGATGGTGGCCTTCGGCTTCTCGGGCCCGCCTCGCTCGGCGGTGAACTTCGTGCGCTGGTCGATGTTCCGGTAGTCCTTGCCAGCGGCTTCCATGTCCTGACGCAGCTGGTCGTCCCACTCGGAGACCTTCGGCGAGATGAAGCCCGGCACGAACGTCACCATCGCGACGCCGTCCTTGGCCGCCAGGGTTTCGAGGACGTCGTCGGGGATGTTGCGGGCGTGGTCGTTGACCGCGACGCACGAGGAGTGGCTGAAAATCACCGGCGCGGAGCTGACCTCCAGCGCGTCGCGCATGGTGCTCGGCGCGACGTGCGAAAGGTCGACCAGCATGCCGATCTTGTTCATCTCGCGGACGACGTCACGGCCGAAGTCGGTGAGCCCGTCGTGCGCGGGTTCGTCGGTGCCGGAGTCGGCCCAGGTGGTGTTGTAGTTGTGCGTCAGCGTCATGTAGCGGACGCCGAGGCGGCGCAGGATCCTCAGCACACCAAGGGATTCGGCGATGCTGTGGCCGCCTTCGGCACCCAGCAGGGAAGCGATCTTGCCGTCGCGGAAGGCGGCTTCGGCCTCGTCGGCGGTGTCCACGAGGGCCAGGCGATCGGGGTACCGCTCGGCCATCTGGTGCACGATCTCGATCTGTTCGAGGACCGCCGTCACCGCGCTGTGCCCTTCGAACTGGCAGGGCACGTAGACGGACCAGAACTGCATCCCGAGCCTGCCTTCGGCGAGCTTCGGGAAGTCGGTGTGCAGATGCGGCTGGTGGACGGTGAGGTCCGTGCCTGCCACGGCCTCGACCGGGTCCGGCCCGGTCGTGACCCGCAGCTCCCATGGCAGATCGTTGTGCCCGTCCGCGAGGAGAACCCTGTCGAGCAGGGCTTGGGCGCGGACGAGGTCCCCGTTAGTCATCGGACGATTTTACGTTCGCGTGCTTTGCTCTCCCCGCCGCGGGTTGAGCCACCCCGCGGCCGCTACCAAACCGTTGCCGGTCACCTGATGCCCGCCGGGATGCCGGTGGGCGACGACCTCCGCGTCACGTTCGCGCAGGTCACGGACGAGCGTCTCCGCCGAAGCCAGCGGCGCCATCGGATCGTGTTCGCCGTTCGACAGGAAGACCCGCGTCCCGGACAGGTCGTTCCGCGGCGGGTCCGGCAGCGGTGACATCGCCGCGAACAGCGCGGCCTCCCGGACGGCGTCCGGGCGGAGGAGGGTCACCGCGGCGGCGATGTTGGCGCCGTTGGAGAACCCGATGGCGACCAGCCGCCGGTCCCCGAGGCCGTACTCCTCGCGCGAGGCGGCCACGAAATCGGCCAGCTGGTTCGCGCGGAGGACGACGTCCTCGTGATCGAAGACGCCTTCCGCGAGCCGCCGGAACCAGCGCGCCGCACCGTGTTCCGACACCGGACCGGCGGGTGCGAGCAGCGCGGAGGCCGGGCTCAGCTGACGCGCGAGCGGCACGAGATCGTCCGGTCCGCCGCCGGTGCCGTGCAGGAGCAGCAGCACCGGTTCGTCCGGCGATCCCTCGACGTACTTGTGCTCCAACGATTCCGGCGCAGTCATCGCGGGTTGTTCTCGCTCGGGAGGTCCAGCTTCGGCAGCATCGCCTCGATGTCCTCGCGCTTGGGCTCCAGCCACGGCGGCAGCTTCAGCGCGCGGCCGAGTTCGAGCAGCGGCTCGTCGATCGCGAACCCGGGTTCGTCGGTCGCGACCTCGAGCAGGGTGCCGCCCGGTTCGCGGAAGTAGATCGAGCGGAAGTACTGACGGTCCAGGATGGACGTCACGTTCACGCCGTCGTCGATCAGCTCGTCGCGCCACGCGGCCTGGGTCGCCTCGTCGGGCGCGCGCCACGCGACGTGGTGCACGGTGCCCGCCGCCACGAGCCCGCGCGGCGCGTCCGGCGTCACGAGGACGTCGACGAGCGCGCCGGGGCCGCCTTCTCCGGCGGAGAACCGCAGACGGTTTTCCTCCTGGTTCACGAAGGTCAGGCCGAGCCCGTCGGTCAGCATCCCGGCGGTCGCGTCCTCTTTGGACACCGACAGCGTGACGGAGTGCAGCCCACGGATCGCGTGCTCGGCGGGCACGAGTTTCGTGTCCCACGGGTCGCGCGGGTCGCCCTGCGGATGGGCGACGAGGGCGAGCTTCAGGCCGTCCGGGTCGGCGAAGGTGAGCGTCTCCTCGCCGTCGGAGTTGCGGATCTGGCTCGTCTCGACGCGGTTTTCGGCGAGGTGCCGCTTCCACCAGCCGAGCGAGGCCTCCGGCACGGAGAACGACGTCGTGGTCGCCTGGCCGGTGCCGTGACGGCCCTTCGGCGCGTCCCGCCATGGGAAGAAGGTCATCAGCGAACCGGGCTTGCCGGCCTCGTCGCCGTAGTACAGGTGAAAGGTGCCTGGGTCATCGAAGTTGACCGTCGTCTTCACCAGCCGCAGGCCGAGGGCCCGGGTATAGAAGTCCACGTTGCGCTGGGGATCGCCACCGATGGCGGTGACGTGGTGCAGGCCCGAAGTCTTGATCGACATGGTGCCCCTCCTCTGGAGCCGGTACGAGAAAGCTAACTCGGAAACATCTCGCGCGCAAGATATATTCCTGGAAGAGTTTTGGGTGTACCCTCGCTCGCGTGACAGTGGTGAAATCGGGGGAACCGAACGACGACGAAGTGGTCACGTGGTGGGGCCTGGTGATCGAGGGCTACCTGGCCACGCAGAACAAGCTGATGGGCGAGATCGCCGAACGGTTCGGCCTGGCGCCGGCGTCGTTCGACATCCTGACCAGGCTCGTGCGCTCACCCGAGCACCGGATGCCGATGACGCGGCTGGCCGTCGAGGCGGCGTTGTCCAGCGGCGGGTTCACCAAGGTCGCGGACCGGCTGGTCGCCGCGGACCTGATCTGCCGCGTGCCCAGCCCGGACGACCGGCGCGTCACGTTCGCGGCGCTCACCGAGCACGGCCTCGACGTCGCGGAACAGGCGCGGGAGGCATGCGCGGAGATCCTGCGGCGCATCGTCCTGGCCCCGCTCGGTGACGACGCCTCCGGCCTCGCCGAAGCGATGCGGACCCTGCGGACCGTCAACGGCGCTTGAGTTCCGCTTCCAAGCACGCGAGTTCCGGCTTCAATCACGAGTGTCGTCCGCCTGATCACGCGTGTCGTCCGTCCAGTCACGCGAGCCGGCCATCGAGTCACGTCGGCTCGGCTCGCGGTTTCGGCGAACTCGCGTGCTCAGAGGCGGGACACGCGTGATTGGAGACGGATCTCGCGTGTTTGAAGCCGGAACTCGCGTGATTGGAGACGGAACTCGCGTGATCAGACGGACGACACGTGTGATCGGGTGGACGTCAGCCGGGCAGGGGTGAGGCGGGGTCGGGCTGGTAGGCCTGGACCTCGTACATGTCCCGCACCAGTTCCCGGATGACGTTGCGCCGGATCTTCCCGGTCGCCGTCTTCGGCAGTTCGCCGAGCTCGACGACGCCCCGCGGCCGTTTGAACGACGCCAGCCCGGCCCGGCAGAAGTCGATCAGCTCGTCCGCGTCCAGCCGCTGACCGGGCACGCCGACCACGCACGCGACCGGTTTCTCGATGCCGTCGGCGTCGAAGGCGGCCACGACCGCGACCTCGGCGACCGCCGGATGCTGGAGCAGCCTGTCCTCGACCTCGGCGGGCGAAACCCAGATCCCGCCCGGTTTCAGCATGTCGTTGAACCGCCCGAGACAGGTGTAGGTGCCGTCCGCGTCGCGCACGAAACTGTCGCCCGTCCGCAGCCATTCCCCTTGGAAGACCTGCTTCGTCGTCTCATACCGCGCCCAGTACCCGGTCGCGATCGACGGTCCGGCGACGAACAGCTCACCGGGCTGCCCGTCCGGCACGGGGTCGCCGTGTTCGTCGCGCAGCGCGACTTCGTAGCCGGGCACCGGGATCCCTGTGCTGCCGGGGCGAACCTGGTGCGGCCGGTTGGTCAGGAAGACGTGCAGCGCCTCCGTCGAGCCGATCCCGTCGAGGATCTCGACGCCGAACCGGTCGCGAAACCGTTCGTACAGCGTGGCGGGCAGTGGTTCCCCCGCCGAAACCGCCTGTCGTACCGAGGCGAACGTGTCGTCGGGGATGTCGCTGGCGAGCAACGCCGCGTAGAAGGTCGGGACGGCGAAGAACAACGTCGGCCGCTCCGCGCGGGCCCTGGCGGCGATCAGTCCCGGGGTCGGTCTCGCCGGTTCGAGCAGCGTCGTCCCACCAGCCGCGAGTGGGAAGAACGCCGAATTCCCCAACCCGTAAGCGAAGAACAGCTTCGGAACGGAAAGGAAACGATCGTTCGGCCCGACGTCCAGCACCCCGCGCGCGTAGGTCTCGCAGACCGCGCGGATCCCCGCGTGCCGGTGCATCGCGCCCTTCGGCTTCCCCGTCGTACCCGAGGTGTACAGCCAGAGCGCGGGCGAATCCTCCCAGGTCGCCGCCGGTTCGAAACCACTTTCGTCCACTGTGGACAGGTCGCTCCACTCGTGCGCGCGGACCCCGGGCGGCAGTTCGGCCGCTTTGGCCCTGTCCAGCACGACGTCGGTGACCTCCGGCGCCAGCCCCAGCGCGATCGTCGCCTGCGCGGCGAACTCGCCGGAGACGCACAGCACCCTGGCGCGCGAGTCGGCGAGCACCTTGCCGAGGTCCATACCGGTGACCATGGTGGACACCGGTACCGCGACCGCTCCGGCCAGCATCGCGCCGAGGATCCCGGTGAGCAGCTCGACGTCGTCGACCATGCAGAACAGTACCCGCTCCTCGGGACGGACCCCGATGGCCTTCAGCCCGGCCGCGAACCGGCGGGTCTCGGCCGCGAGCTCCGCGTACGTGAGACTTCGCCTGGGGGAAACGACGGCGTTCTTCGCCCCACGCCCTTCCGCCGAATGCCTGTCGAGCAGGTAGCTCGTCGCGTTGAACCCGGTAGCAGCAGCGGTCACGGGCGCACCTTCTATCGGCTCAGGTCAGGTAAACGTATTCGTAATCGAACGGTTTCCCATTGATGCCCTGGCGTGGCGGCGCCACCCAGCTCGCGATCTTTCCTCGCTCGTACACCGGGTGCATCAGCGATCGGACGAAGGTCAGGTCTTCGGGAGTGGGCAGCCACTTGCGTTTGCCGGCCAGCCAGGTCCGCTCGTCGACAACGGTGCCGTCGGGCGTCACATGGTGGCCGGAGTTTATGCCGACTTCGCGATTGAATCCAGGGTGCGGGAGGACGAATCGGAAGTCGATACCGGCCTCGTCGAGGATCTTGTTCCAGCGGTTGACCCCGGTCTGGCAGTCGGCGCGGTACTCCTCACGGAGGTCGAGGTTCAGCAGCAGGATGGCCTGGTGTTCCTCGGTCTCCCAGGTGCCGTCGGCTCGCGGCCGGGACAGCGACCCGGCCGCGTCGGTGAGCTTGTGGTCGTCCTTGCGGCGGGCCTCCTGCCAGCGGCCTTTCAGTCCGGCGGTGTAGTAGTTCGCGGCGTTGGTCGAGGTCTCTCCGCCGAAGAGGTCGAGGGAGACCGTGTAGTGGAAGTTGAGGTAGCGCTGGATCACTTCCAGCGGGATCCCGCCGTGTGCGGCGATGTCGAAGGTGTCGTGCTCGCGGACGAGTTCGGCACTGCGGGTGACCACCCGGTCGACCCCCGTGGTGCCGACGAACATGTGGTGCGCCTCTTCCTTGAGCATGAATTCACAGGTACGGGAAAGGGGGTCGAAGCCGCTTTCCTTGAGGGTGCCGAGCTGATACTTGCCATCGCGATCGGTGAAATAGGTGAACATGTAGAACGCGAGCCAATCCGCGGTCTCCTCATTGAAGGCGCCGAGGATACGCGGGGCGTCCGGACTTCCGGAATTCCGGAGCAGGAGACCTTCCGCTTCGTCGCGGCCTTCCCTGCCGAAGTAGGCGTGCAGCAGATACACCATCGCCCAGAGATGGCGGCCTTCTTCGACGTTGACCTGGAACAGGTTCCGCAGGTCGTAGAGGCTCGGCGCGGTGAGCCCCAGCAGTTTCTGCTGTTCGACCGACGCGGGTTCGGTGTCGCCCTGGATGACGATGAGCCGTTGCAGGTCGGCGCGGTATTCGCCGGGAACCTGCTGCCAGGCCGGCTCCCCGCGATGCTCGCCGAAGGTGATCACCCGGTCCGGGTCCGGCTCCGCGAGGAAGATCCCCCAGCGGTAGTCGGGCACGTTGACGTGGTCGAAATGCGCCCAGCCGTCCCGGCCGACGCTGACCGCGGTGCGCAGGTACACACCCTGGGTCCGCAAGGTGGGGCCCATTTCGCCCCACCAGTCGAGGAATTTCGGCTGCCAGCCTTCCAGCGCCCGCTGGAGCCGCCGGTCCCCGGAGAGATCGACGTTGTTGGGGATGCGCGCGTCGTAATCGATCTTGGTGGGCATGAGCTGTTCAAACCCGCTTCCTGTCGAAGACGGCCTTCTGACCGGTACCGTAGCGACGCAGCGCGCCCTCGGGACCGGATGCGTTCGGACGGGTGAAGATCCAGTTCTGCCAGGCGGCGAGCCTGCCGAAGATCTTGCTTTCCGTCGTTTCGGGGCCGACGAACCGGTGGTTCGCCTCCATTCCGGTCAGTGCGTCCGGACTGAGCGAGGCACGCCCCTCCAGCGCGATCCGGATCTCGTCCGCCCAGTCGAGGTCGTCCGGGGCGTCGGTGACCAGGCCGAAGTCGTTCACTTCCGCCGGGCTCAGCGGTTCGCCGCGTCGTTCCGCGAGCTTCGCGACTTGGCCCGGGTCGCCGAAGAAGCGGGACTCCAGACGGGTCAGGCCGTTGCCCATCGGGAAGCGGCCGAAGTTGGCTTCGGACAACGTGATCGACGCGCGTTCTTCACTGTCTTCGTCGTCGATCGGCGGACCGTCCAAGATGTACTGCCGGTCCGCGGCGAGCGCGAGTTCCAGCAGGAGCCCGGCGAAGCACCCGCCGGGCTCGATGAGCGCGATCAGGCTGCGGCTGGTGACGTCGAGACGTTTCAGCGTCCGCTTCCAGTAATGGACGATTTCGTTGCTCAGACAGTCTTTCGCGTCGAAAACGGCGCGTTCGTGCTCCAGGACCTTCGCGGGATCGCCCTCGGTGCGGAGCACCCACGTGCCGAGTCCGGGTTCGTTGGTGCGCAGGCGAAGGATCGCGTCGTCCAGCTCCCGGGTGACGTCCAGTAGCCAGCCGCCGTCGTCTTCGGGCCCCTTGACGGTGATGGTCGCTTCGGACCGGCTCAGTGAAATGTCGACATAGCGATGCGTGAGCGGCGCCAGCTGGACACCTTCGCCGTCGAGCCGCTCGGTCGTCCGCGCGAGTTCCTTGGCCCTGGCCAAGACGGCTTCGCGGAAACCCTTGCGCGGCACGAGTTCGTCGACGAGCCGCCAGTCGACCGCGGTCCGCCCTTTGACGCCGTCCGGCCGGGTGGCGAAGACGTCGGCGAGGTCCCGTCGCACACCGCGTTTGTCGACCACCCGGGTGAGCCCGCCGGTTCCGGGGAGGACCCCGAGGAGCGGGACCTCAGGCAGCGCGACCGTCGAGGAGTTGTCGTCGACCAGCAGGATCCTCTCGCAGGCGAGCGCGATTTCGTACCCGCCGCCGGCGCACGTGCCGTTGACCGCGGCGACGTAGAGCTGACCGGAGTGCACGGTGGCGTCCTCCATGGCGTTGCGGGTCTCATTGGTGAATTTGCAGAAGTTCACCTTCCACTCGTGCGACGACGACGCCAGCATGCGGATGTTCGCCCCGGCGCAGAAGACGTTGTCCTTCGCGCTGGTCACGATGACCACGCGGACCTCGGGATGCTCGAACCGCAGCCGCTGCGTCGCGTCGTACAACTCGATGTCGACGCCGAGGTCGTAGGAGTTGAGCTTGAGCTCGTAACCCGGGACGAGCCCTCCGTCGGCATCGACGTCGAGTTCGAGCCACGCGACGTCGCCGTCGGTGGACAGTTTCCAGTGCCGGTATCCGCTGGGATGACGTTCGAACGTCACCGATGTGGTCCGCGTCACCCTTTCGATTGTCTACATTGCACTGATTACCGTCAATGTTCTGTAGCAAGTTGGTCACGAAGGGCGGACAGGAGCAGGTCGAGGAAGCGCCCCCAGTCGGAACCCGTCCGGATGACGGACGAAAGGGCGCCGACCAGCAGATAGACGTCGGCGACGGTGCAATCCGGACGAACGAGGCCTGCCGCCTGGTCGTGGGCGATGACCTCCGCGACCACGACTTCGAGTCGTCCGCGGGCGCCGCCGCGCGGCTCGCTCCCGGGTCGCCCACGGGCCGAGTCGATGGCGGCGGTGAGACCACGATCGCGGGACAGCAGTTCGCCGACGTACCGGAAATAGCGCTCCAGCCCGGAATCCTCGCCGAAGCACTGCGTCCGGGCGTACTCCTCGATCTCCGCGAAGCGATGCTCCGCGGCCGCCTCGACCAGCGCCTGCCGATCCGGGAAATGGCGATACACGGTCCCCACGCCGACGCCCGCCGCGCGGGCGATCTCCGGCATCTGCACGTCGTCCCCGCGTTCGGCGAACAGCGCCCGCGCGGCCTCCGTCACCCGTGCCCGGTTGCGCTCCGCGTCCGCTCGCGGCTTGGTTGACAACCTGCCTCCCTCGCGATTAAGTGGAAACGGAATCCGCTTCCGATTGAAGGAGAGCATAGCATGTCGAAGGACCGTTTTCTGCTGCTCAAGCCCGGCGAGGCGCGACCCGGCCGCGTGCCGCTGCCGTCCGCGTTCAGCGTCAAGGCGATGACCGAGGACACCGAGACGCGGTTTTCGTTGCTGGAAGTCACCCTGGCCATGGACATCCCCCGGCACGTGCACCACGAGGCCGACGAGTGCATCTACGTCCTCGAAGGCGAACTCGGGATCGATTTCGACGACGAAAGCCACGTCGCGACCAAGGGCACGTTCGTCTTGCTGCCACGCGGCGTCCCGCACGCGCTACGCCGCGTCTCCGCGCCGCCCCGGGTCCTTCAGATTTCCTCCCCCGGTGGCTGGGAGCACTACCTCGAAGACCTGTTCGAGGCGGGCCCCGCCGTCTTCACCCAGGGCGCGATCGATCCGGAGAAGATCAACAAGGTCGCCGCGCCCCACCACATCACCTATGGCACCTGAGCGGGCGTGGGCACCCGGTTGAGCTTCGCCGCCGCCCAGGTCGCGAAGCCCCACAGCAGCAGCGCCGCGGCGCCGTCGGTGAAGATCGTGGCGAACCAGAACGCCGGGATCTGCGGCACGCCGGTCAGGAAGTGCCCGAGGCTCGCCAGTCCCGACAGCGAGAAGACCATCAGGAACACGAGCGCCCGCCAGTAGCGTCCGCGCAGGTAGTCGCGGTAGCCGGCCAGGCCGATCGCGGTCAGGACGAAGTACACGATGGCGACCAAGGCGGCGGCGACACCGACCGGGATCCCCTCGATCTGCGGGTAGTCCGCCACCCTGATCACGTTGTGCGCGTAATGCAGCGTGGTGGACAGCAGCGTGAAGGCCAGGATCAGCCGTAACGCGGTGAGCCCTTGGGTTCGCAGAGCTTCCATGTTCGCCCCCTTGCGATTTGATAGATCGCTCTAGCGAGAGCTTAGCTCATGGTGGGTGGGAGCTGAAGGGGTGCGGTGAGGCGTCCCGGCGGCCCGCCCGCAACGCGTGAAGGTCGAGTTCCCTCGGCTGAGCCGCGTGAAGGGGGCCTTCACGCGCAGCCGCTGTGATGTGTGGGGTTTCTGTGGCGCCTGCGGTTTCTGGGGCGACCCGCTGGTCCGTGAAGGACTCCTTGAGGGACCCAGAGTCCGTGAAGGCCTCCTTCACTACCTTGAGGGTAGGCAAGGAGGCCTTCACGGACCGGCGCCGCGCGGGGAGCGGCCGACCGCAATGAAGGGGCCTTTCATAGCAAAATTTGCCATGAAAGGCCCCTTCATTGCACGCGCGGGACCACCCACGCCGTGAAGAGAAGCAAAGTACGTGAAGGCCCCCTTCACTGCGCCTAGCGCAATGAAGGGGGCCTTCACGT
>NZ_JBHXJK010000077.1:0-11350 GCF_042723255.1 Amycolatopsis thailandensis | reverse complement strand
TGAGGGACCCAGAGTCCGTGAAGGCCTCCTTCACTACCTTCAGGGTAGGCAAGGAGGCCTTCACGGACCTCCATCTCTCTCAACATTGAGAGACGCGATAGCAAGGGTCCTTTGCTATCGTTCGTTAGCACGCTAACTAAAGGGAGCAAGGGTCCCTTGCTATCGCTCCGGAGAGTCGCTTCACGGGCACGGGCGCAGGTCGGCCTTCGTGAGCCGCACGTCCGGCCACCCCTTCAGTTCCGACGGCGCGGTGTACCGCCGCGTGCAGCCCACCGAGCCCCGGCCGACGTCGTAGACCTCGGCGAGCACCGGCGCCGCCTGGCACCGGGCCGACCCGGACTGCGCGCCGGGGCATTCGTGGCGCACGACGATGACGTCCGCGACCCCGTCGGCCGTCACGTCGTTCAGCGCGACCGTGCCCGCGTCGGAGAAGTACGGCTTCCCGGTGTCCCGCCAGATCCCGCCGCGCGCGACGAACAGCTCGCCCGCCGAACCGCCGCCCGCTTCACCGCGCACCAGGCAGACCGGCGTCACTCCGTCGACACAGCGCAAAGAATCGCCCTTGAGGGTGACCCCCATGTCGTTGATCATCAGCGGGATCACCGCGTCCGACCCGATCTTGATCACGCCCTGCTTCCCCGCTTCGTCGGCCAGCAGCACGACGGGCACCCCGGCGACGGTCATCGCGCCGATCTCGCGGCAGGCCGAGTGACCGCAGTTGACCCCGGGCGTGGCGGGCCCGGGTTCGGGAACCGGGTATCCACCAGGCGCTCCGTCGGGCGCCGGAGCCTTCGGGCGGAGCAAGACGACGGCCACGATCACGCCCGCCGTCACCACCACCGCCAGCACCGCGGTGAGCAGCACGGATCGCGACGCCCGCGCTTCCTGAGTCCGCATATCCGAGAGCGTAAGTGATCTAGCACAGAGTGCACGTCTATGTTGTTCCTGTGACGAACCCCGGACTGCCCAACGCCCTGTTCCTCCCCACGGCCAAAAAGCCGAAGGATTTCTCGAGCGCGGAGATCGAACTCCGCCCGACCAAGGACGGCCGGATGGCGTTGATCGCCTTCAGCTCGGTGCAGCGCCTGGTCGAGTGTTGCGGCCGACACCAGCCGTGGGCTCTGGTGAAGACGGAGCACCTCGGGCGGGTCTACCAGACCCAGCCGTACGACCTGATCGTGCTGGATTCCGACCTTCCAGAAGAACTTCGGCACCGCGAAGCACTGGTATAAAACAATGGTCACCGGGTGGCCTTGCTCTCATTATTCGGGGCGGTAACTTCCGTAAACTGCTGCGGAGCCGCATCGGGGCGGCCCCACGTGCGAACGCAGGAGGTACGGCGTGACCGAGCAGGCCGGCACAGGTGGTCCGGTGACCAAGATCCTGATCGCGAACCGCGGGGAAATCGCGGTACGGGTGATCAGGGCGGCGAAGGACGCCGGGCTGACCAGCGTGGCCGTCTACGCCGATCCGGATCGTGACGCACCCCATGTCCGTCTGGCCGACGAGGCCTTCGCGCTCGGCGGCACCACCGCGGCCGAGAGCTACCTCGTCTTCGACAAGCTGCTCGACGCCGCCAAGCGGTCGGGCGCGGACTCGGTCCACCCCGGCTACGGGTTCCTGTCCGAGAACGCGGACTTCGCGCAGGCCGTGATCGACGCCGGGCTGACCTGGATCGGGCCGAGCCCGCAGGCGATCCGCGACCTCGGCGACAAGGTCACCGCGCGCCACATCGCGCTGCGCGCCGGGGCACCGCTCGTGCCCGGGACGAAGGACCCCGCCAAGAACGCCGACGAGATCATCGCGTTCGCCGACGAGCACGGCCTGCCGGTCGCGATCAAGGCGGCGTTCGGCGGTGGCGGCCGCGGCCTGAAGGTCGCCCGCACCCGCGAGGAGATCCCGGAACTCTTCGAATCCGCGACGCGCGAGGCGATCTCCGCCTTCGGCCGCGGCGAATGCTTCGTCGAGCGCTATCTGGACAAGCCGCGTCACGTCGAGGCCCAGGTCCTCGCGGACCAGCACGGCAACGCGATCGTCGTCGGCACCCGCGACTGCTCGTTGCAGCGCCGCCACCAGAAACTGGTCGAGGAGGCGCCCGCGCCGTACCTGACCGACGAGCAGCGCAAGCGCATCCACGAGTCCGCGAAGGCGATCTGCAAGGAAGCCGGTTACTACGGCGCCGGGACCGTCGAGTACCTCGTCGCCGTCGACGGCACGATCTCGTTCCTCGAGGTCAACACGCGGCTCCAGGTCGAGCACCCGGTGTCCGAGGAGACCACGGGCCTCGACCTCGTGCGCGAGATGTTCCGCATCGCGCGCGGTGAGAAGCTGCGCATCACCGAGGATCCGGAACCCCGCGGCCACTCGATCGAGTTCCGCATCAACGGCGAGGACGCCGGCCGTGGCTTCCTGCCCGCGCCCGGCACCGTGACGAAGTTCGTCGCGCCGAGCGGCCCGGGCGTCCGGGTCGATTCGGGGGTCGAGTCCGGCAGCGTCATCGGCGGCCAGTTCGACTCGATGCTCGCGAAGCTGATCGTCACCGGTTCGGACCGGCAGAACGCGCTCGAACGCAGCCGCCGCGCGCTGGCCGAAATGGTCGCCGACGGGATGGCGACGGTCTTGCCGTTCCACCGCGTGATCGTGGACGACCCGGCCTTCATCGGCGACGAGAACGGGTTCAGCGTGCACACCCGCTGGATCGAGACCGAGTTCGAGAACAAGATCGAGCCGTTCGTCGCTCCGGAAGCCGCCGAGGCCGAGGAGGAGCAGCCCCGCCAGAACGTCGTCGTCGAGGTCGGCGGACGCCGTCTCGAGGTGTCGCTTCCCGGCGGGTTCTCGCTCGACGCCGGTGGCGGCGGGACGGCGGTCAAGGCCAAGCCGCGCAAGCGCGCGGGCGGTACCAAGGCCGCGGTGAGCGGCGACGCGGTGACCGCGCCGATGCAGGGCACCATCGTCAAGGTCGCCGTCGAAGAGGGCCAGCAGGTCGAGGCGGGCGAACTGGTCGTCGTGCTCGAAGCGATGAAGATGGAGAACCCGGTCACCGCACACAAAGCGGGCACCGTGACCGGCCTTTCGGTCGAGGTCGGCGCCGCTGTGACGCAGGGAACCCAGCTGTTCGAGCTCAAAGACTGACGAATGTCGTGGTTGACGGGCCCTCGCTCGGCCTACCATCGAAAGGGTGAGCGAGGTTCCGTCTCCGCAGCTGCGGATCAGTGATCAGGATCGCGAGTCCGCGCTGGCGGCGCTGGGCGAGCACATGAGCGTCGGCAGGATCGACATCGACGAGTTCGGTGAGCGGTCCGCCCGGATCACCGCGGCGAAGACGCGCGGCGAGCTGTCCGAGGTCTTCGTCGACCTGCCCGAACCGCATCCGGGGTACGACGTGCCGAAGCCGGCCGTGAGCAAACCGGCGTCGCCGTGGGCGGGCATCTCGTCGACCCAGCGCGTCATGGGCGCGCTTCTGCCGCTCCTGTTCATCGCCACCATCGTGTTCATCATCGGCACCGGCGCCAGCTGGTGGCTGATCGCCATCCCGATCGGGATCAGCGTCGCCGGTGAAGGGCTCTGGGGCAAAGGGTGGGAGAACGCCCACAAGAAGCTCGGGAAGCAGCGTCGACGGGAACTGGACGGCTGATCCGCCCGTAGACTCGGGACGTGAGTGCCGAGAGACCGGACATGCGGCTGAGCGACGCCGAACGCCAAGACGCGCTCGAAGCGCTGGAAGAGCATGTCCGCACCGGCAGACTCGACCTCGACGAGTTCGGTTCGCGATCGGCCAAGGTCAGCGCGGCGAGGATGGCCAGCGAACTGGAACCACTGTTCACGGACCTGCCCTCGCCTCGGCCCAGCGCCCTGCTCCCCCTGCCGCCGATGCCCGGCGTCGCGCAGGCATCGGCGAAGAACGAGGTCCAGCCGACGCCGAAATGGCTGACGGCCAGCGCCGTGCCGATCGCCGCCGCGGTCGCGATCGCGCTGTTCTTCTTCACCCGCGGGACGTTCCTGGTCTTCCTGCTCCCGCTGGCGGTCGCGCTGATCATGAGCCGCCGTCGCTGAAGGGGCCGGTTACCCTCGAAGGGTGGAACCGGTGGAGATCAACGCGGGCGAGTACTACCTGCGGCAACTGCGGGCGGACAAGGCTCTCGACGACCGTCCGGCGCTGGTCGCGGCCTTCGCCGACCCGACGCATCGCAAGTACGTCCTGAACTATCGCTTGCGCGACCTCGCCGAGGCGACCGAGTACGTCGCGTTGCGCGCGGCCCAGTGGGCCGGTGACGAACGCTGTTCCTGGGCGGTGGCCGAGCCGACGACCGGGGACCTGCTGGGCGAGGTCGGCCTGCGGGACCTCGATCTCGACACCGGGTACGCGGAGGCGTCGGTCTGGGTGCGGGCGGCGTCGCGGGGCAAGGGTGTCGCGAGCACCGCGCTCAACGCGGCCCTGCGCTTCGGCTTCGGCGGGCTCGGCCTGCGCGAGGTCAGCTACCGCTACGAGGAGACGAACGAGATCTCGGCCTCGGTCGCCCGCAAATGCGGGTTCACCCTGGTCGGGCCCGAATTGGACCCGGCCCCGACCGGGGAACGCCTCATCCGCTGGCGCCGCACCGCCTGACCCGCGTTTAGCGGGCTAATCGCGACGCGTTCAGTCGCCTGAATGCGGTAGTACGCATCACGAACTACCGCATCCAGAGGACGAAATGCGGGGGTCAGAAGGGGTAGGCCGGGGGCGGGTTCCGGACGGTGACCCAGCGGGTCTCGGTGAACGCCTCGATGTTCGCCGCCGCGCCGCCGAAACGGCTCCCGGTGCCCGAAGCGGCGACGCCGCCGAAGGGGCTGTTCGCCTCGTCGCTGACGGTCTGGTCGTTGATGTGCACGATCCCGGTCGGGACGCGGTCGGCCAGCTCCAGTCCTTTGAGGACATCGCGCGTGACGATGCCCAGCGACAGCCCGTATTCGCTCGCCGTCGCGAGGCGGACGGCCTCCTCCGCGTCGGAGAACCGCACGACCGGCGCGACCGGGCCGAAGATCTCCTCGGCGACCGCGGGCGCGTCCGGTGGCACGTCGGCGAGCACCGTCGCGGAGTAGAACAGCCGGTCGTACTCGGCGCCGGCGGCGACCCGCGCCCCCGCCGCGACGCTGGCGGTCACCAGCTCGTGGATCTTGTCCCGCTGTCCCGCGTCGATGATCGGCCCGAGCGCGACCTCGTCCCGCGCCGGGTCGCCCACCCGCAACGCGGCCGCCTTCGCCGCCAGCCGCTCGACGAAGTCGTCGTAGAGCCGCTCGTGCACCAGGTGCCGCCCGGTGGTCATGCAGATCTGGCCCTGGTGGAAGAAGGAACCGAACGCGGCGACCCCGGCGGCTTCGTCGACATCGGCGTCGTCGAGCACGATGAGAGCGGAGTTCCCGCCCAGCTCCAGATGTGCCCGCTTCAGATGCTTCCCGGCGAGCTCGCCGACCTTGCGCCCGGCACCGGTCGACCCGGTGAACGAGATGACCCGGACCGCCGGATGCGTCACCAGCGTCTCGCCGACGTCCGCGCCGCCCGGCAGCATCTGGAACACGCCCGGCGGCAGGCCCGCTTCCTCGAAGATCCGCGCGAGCACCACGCCACCGGTGACGGCGGTGCGCGGGTCCGGCTTCAGGATGACCGCGTTGCCCAGCGCGAGCGCCGGGGCCACCGAACGGATGCCCAGGATGATCGGCATGTTGAACGGCGAGATCACCGCGACGACACCGGCCGGGACACGGCGGGCCATCGAAAGACGCGGTTCTTCACTCGGCAGGAGTTCGCCGTACGGACGGCCGGGCAGCGCCGCCGCCTCGTAGCACTCCTGCTCCGCGACGTGCAGCGAAAAGCCCGCGACGCCCGGGACCGCGCCGACCTCGCGGACGTTCCACCAGCTGATCTCGTCGGCGTACTCGGACCACAGCCGCGCGGCCTTGCGCAGGACGGCGGCCCGCTGGACGTGCGGCGTCGCCGCCCAAGCCCGCTGCGCCTCGGCCGCGGTTTCCGCCGCTTTCGCGGCGTCTTCGGCCGAGGCGATCCCGACGCTTCCCAAGACGTCGCCCGTCGCGGGCTCCGTGACCTTCCGGGTGCCGCCGGTACCGGGGACCCACGCGCCTCCGGCGAAGATCCGGTCCGTCCACGTCGACGAGTCGAGAAAAACCACAGGGCCACCTTCCAGGTCGGGGATGGCCGACGCTATGCCAGATTCACTCGATCAGGCAATGATTCCTGCGCGCCTGGCACACCACTCGGCGCGAAGGATCAACTCACCGGTTCGATGATCCCCGTGCGCGCTTCCGGCGCGGCCGAGCGCAGCGCGTCGGCGGCCTCGTCGCTCGGCTGCGACTGGGACTCCCGTTCCGCGTCGACCCGCGCCGTGTACACCTCGACCTCGCGCTTCTCCTGGTCCTTCGACCAGCCGAGTACCTCGCCCACCAGCGTCGCGACCTGAGCCGCGCAGTCGACGCCGCGGTGCGCGTACTCGATCGAGATCCGCGTCCGGCGCGCCAAGACGTCTTCCAGGTGCAGCGCGCCCTCGTGGCTGGCCGCGTAGACGACCTCGACGCCGAGGTAGTCCGGAGCGTGCTCCAGCGGCTTCAGCAGTTCCGGCCGTCCTTCGCCGAGCGCGAGGACTTCGTGCACCATCGAGCCGTACCGGTCGAGCAGGTGACGGACGCGGTACGGGTGCAGCCCGTGCTCGGAAGCCAGGTGGTCGGCCTGGTTCACCAGCGCGTGGTAGCCGTCCGCGCCGAGCAGCGGCACCTTGTCCGTGATGGACGACTGCGGCCTGCCGGGCAGGTCGACGGCCGCGGCGTCGACGGCGTCGGCCGCCATCACCCGGTACGTCGTGTACTTGCCGCCCGCGATCGCGACCAGTCCCGGCGCGACCCGGGCGACCGCGTGTTCACGCGAAAGCTTCGAGGTCTCTTCGCTTTCCCCGGCGAGCAAAGGCCGGAGTCCCGCGTAGACGCCTTCGATGTCGTCGTGGGTCAGCGGGGTCGCGAGCACGGTGTTGACGTGTTCGAGGAGGTAGTCGATGTCGTGCTTCGTCGCGGCGGGATGCGCGAGGTCGAGGTTCCAGTCGGTGTCGGTGGTCCCGACGATCCAGTGATTGCGCCACGGAATGACGAACAGCACGGACTTCTCGGTGCGCAGGATCATGCCCGATTCCGAGACGATCCGGTCGCGCGGGACGACGATGTGCACACCCTTGCTCGCGCGGACGCGGAACCGGCCGCGGCCACCGGAAAGCCGTTGCAGCTCATCGGTCCAGACGCCGGTGCAGTTGACCACCGCGGAAGCGTGGATCTCGGTCTCGCGGCCGTCCTCGACGTCGCGCACCTTGACACCGGAAATGCGGTCCGCCTCGCGGAGGAAACCGACGACCTGGGTGGAAGTGCGCACCACGGCGCCGTAGTGCGCGGCGGTGCGGGCGACGGTCATCGTGTGCCGCGCGTCGTCGGATTGCGCGTCGTAGTAACGGATCCCGCCGATCAACGCGGACCGCTTCAGCGCCGGGACCATCCGCAGCGCGCCCGCGCGGCTCAGGTGCTTCTGGCCGGGGACCGACCGCGCGCCGCCCATCGTGTCGTACATCAGCAGGCCCGCCGCGGTGTACGGACGTTCCCAGATCCGGTGGGTCAACGGGTACAGGAAACTGACCGGCTTCACCAGATGGGGTGCGATCGTCGTCAGCATCAGCTCGCGTTCGCGCAGAGCTTCCCGCACCAGACCGAATTCCAGCTGTTCGAGGTAGCGGAGCCCGCCGTGGAAAAGCTTGCTGGACCGGCTGGACGTTCCCGAGGCGAGGTCGCGCGCTTCGACCAGGGCGACCCGCAGACCACGCGTGGCGGCGTCGAGCGCGGTGCCCGCACCGACCACTCCGCCGCCGATGACGACGAGGTCGAACTTGTCCTCACCCAGCCGCTGCCACGACTCTTCCCGCTTGAGCGGTCCCAGCCTGGCGGGGCTGTTTTCGGCTTCGCGCTGAGAGCTTGCCACGTGACATTCCTCCTTGGTGCCGCTGTGGCTCCAGCATCGCACGATCGGCCACGACGGGTCCGTTATGCGGGTGACACGTGTGGCGTAACCCTCGTCGATCTTGAAAGAATTCGTCCGCTCAACGCCTGGAAGGAACAAATACGCGACGGTAACGTGCGTCGGACGTGGGTCGGCAAGGGCGCCGTAGCACACCGTGTACGACCCTGCGCGGAATGTCCAAAGTGGAGGTCGTACGGTGAGTGTGGGAGCCATATTCGTTTGGGAGCTGCTGGGAACGGCGGTCCTGATCCTGTTGGGCAACGGCGTGGTCGCCAACCACGTGTTGCGGAAGAACAACGGCCACAACGGTGGCGTCGTGATGATCACCCTCGGGTGGGCGTTCGCGGTCTTCGCCGGCGCGAGCATCGCCGCGCCCAGCGGCGCGCACCTCAACCCGGCGGTCACACTGGGCCTCGCCATCGCGGACAAGACGAAGTGGGCGGACGTCCCGATCTACTTCGCCGGTCAGCTGGTCGGCGCGATCCTGGGCGCGGTGCTCTGCTGGGCCGCCTACAAACTCCAGTTCGACGACCACCCCAACCGCGACGAGACGCTCGGCATCTTCTCGACCGCGCCGCAGATCCCGAACAAGGCCTGGAACCTCGTCACCGAGATCATCGGCACCTTCGTGCTGGTGGCGTGGATCCTGCTCAGCCCGGTCTATGCCAACGCCGCGGGTGAGGGCGGGACGCCGAACTTCGGGAACTCCGCGCTCGGCTACGCCGGTGTAGCGTTCGTCGTGCTGGTCATCGGCCAGTCCCTCGGTGGCCCGACCGGTTACGCCATCAACCCGGCCCGAGACCTCGGCCCCCGCATCGCGTACACGTTCCTGCTGCCCATCAAGAACAAGGCCAACCCGAACTGGGGCTACTCCTGGGTCCCCGTCGTCGGCCCGCTGGTCGGCGGTGCCCTGGCCGCCCTGCTCTTCCTCGCCGTCCACAACCTCACCTGAGACTGGAGTTTTCGATGACTTCGTACGTAGCCGCGATCGACCAGGGCACCACGTCGACCCGCTGCATGATCTTCGACCACTCCGGCCGGGTCGTCGCCGTCGACCAGCGGGAGCACGAGCAGATCTTCCCGAAGGCGGGCTGGGTCGAGCACAACGCCGAGGAGATCTGGGAGAACACGCGGGCCGTCGCGGCGGGCGCGCTCGCCAAGGGCGACCTGGTCGCCAGCGACGTCGTCGCGGTCGGCATCACCAACCAGCGCGAGACCACCCTCGTCTGGGACCGCACCACCGGCAAGCCGGTGTACAACGCGATCGTCTGGCAGGACACCCGCACCGACAAGATCGTCAGCGACCTCGGCGCCCTCGGCGGCGGCCAGGAGCGTTACCGCGCGAAGGTGGGCCTGCCGCTGGCGACCTACTTCTCCGGGCCGAAGATCAAGTGGATCCTCGACAACGTTGACGGCGCCCGCGCCAGGGCCGAAGCCGGCGACCTGCTCTTCGGCAACATGGACACCTGGGTGCTGTGGAACATGACCGGCGGGGTCGACGGCGGCGTGCACGTCACCGACCCGACCAACGCGTCGCGGACCATGCTCATGGACCTCGACACGCTGGCCTGGGACGCCGAGATCGCCGAGGAGATGACCATCCCGCTGGCGATGCTGCCGGAGATCCGGTCGTCCTCGGAGACCTACGGCAAGGTCCGCGAGAAGGGCGCGCTGGCCGGGGTCCCGATCTCGGGCATCCTGGGCGACCAGCAGGCGGCGACCTTCGGGCAGGCGTGCCTCTCGCCGGGTGAAGCGAAGAACACCTACGGCACCGGCAACTTCATGCTGCTCAACACGGGCACCGAGAAGGTCATGTCGGACAACGGGCTGCTCACCACGGTCTGCTACAAGATCGGCTCGAACGACACGGTGTACGCGCTCGAAGGGTCGATCGCGGTCACCGGTTCGCTCGTGCAGTGGCTGCGGGACAACCTCGGCCTGATCGGCTCCGCGGCCGAGGTCGAGCAGCACGCCCGCAGCGTCGAGGACAACGGCGGCGCGTACTTCGTGCCGGCGTTCTCCGGCCTCTTCGCCCCGTACTGGCGCTCCGACGCCCGCGGCGCGATCGTCGGCCTCACCCGGTTCGTCAACAAGGGGCACATCTCGCGGGCGGTCCTGGAGGCGACGGCGTTCCAGTCGCGCGAGGTGATCGACGCGATGAACGCCGACTCGGGTGTCCCGCTGAAGTCGCTGAAGGTCGACGGCGGCATGGTCGTCAACGAGCTGCTCATGCAGTTCCAGGCCGACATCCTCGGCGTGCCCGTGATCCGCCCGGTGGTCAACGAGACCACCGCGCTGGGCGCGGCCTACGCGGCCGGTCTCGCGGTGGGCTTCTGGAAGAGCGAAGACGACATCCGCAACAACTGGGCGCAGGACAAGCAGTGGGACCCGTCGATGGACGAGGCCCGCCGCGAGTCCGAGTACCGCAACTGGAAGAAGGCCGTCACGAAGACCTTCGACTGGGTCGAGGGCGAAGACTGACCCTCGCTCGCTGATACCCGCGGTCCGTGAAGGCCTCCTTCCCTACCTTGAGAGTAGGGAAGGAGGCCTTCACGGATTTACGCGTTCAGCGTTCCGAGGTCAGCCGAAAGCGCCGCCACCGGTCTGCGGCGCACCCGCGGGCTTGACCTTCACCTGCGGTGTCTTGCCCGGCGACGTCCCGCCCGGCGACGGCGTCACGCACGGCTTCGTCAACGCGGCCGGGACGACGGCGCCCTCGCTCGACGGTTGGCTACTGGACGGCGGTTCGCTGCTCGAAGAAGGCGGTTTGCTGCTGGACGGCGGCTTGCTGCTCGACGGCGGCGTGCTCGACGGCGGCGTCGTGGCCGGCAGGCAGACGATTTCGAACTCGACGGTCGCCGTCCCGCTGGCGGCGGGCAGGTTCGGCCCGCCGTCGCAGTGGAAGCTCGCCTTGAACTTGCCGGTCTTCCCGGCGGCTTTCCCGTGCCCGAGGTACGGCGCCTGGTTTCCCGAGCCCGGCCGGCTTTCGAGCGTGACCGGACCGGCCAGACCCGGCGATGTCACCGCGGTGCGCGTGCCATAGCAGCTGGCGGTGAACTCCAGCGCCTGTCCGGGCGCGACCTTCGCCGGGCTGACCCAGAGCTTCGGCGGCGGCGCGGTCGCCGATGCCTGCGGGGCGATGACCACCCCCGCCGTCATCGCGAGCAGACCCGCGCCCGCGACTATTCCCTTGATTCCCATGATCTTTCTCCCTCAGTGCGAGCCCTCGCATCAGGAACACCCTCGGGAAAGGGAATCGGTTGCCTTTCGAAAGCAAAAGACTCGTGAGTGGCTAGGACGGTTCTAACC
>NZ_JBHXJK010000076.1:26242-40783 GCF_042723255.1 Amycolatopsis thailandensis | reverse complement strand
GCCCGGTCCCATTCCGAACCCGGAAGCTAAGCCTGACAGCGCCGATGGTACTGCAACCGAAGGGTTGTGGGAGAGTAGGACACCGCCGGACTAACATTAAAGAAGAGAAAAGGCCCAGGTCGGTCGAGAACCAAGAGTTCTCCCGACCTGGGCCTTTTCTTCGTACCCAGACCCCGGTGCAAGTAGCCACCTACTCGCACGCACAGCCGGCCCCGCCCCAGGCGGTAGCAAAGGTCCCTTGCTCTCCCCGCGGTGTCGCTCAGCGGTTCCGCCGCGCGACCGCGCGCCGGCGAACAGGTGACGAGAAAACCAGCGAAGTTGTCGTCTCTCCATAACGCTGCATCCGCTCTACGAGCTCTTCCAACTCCGCGGTGTTCCGACAGGCGACCCTCACCAGCCAGCACTCGTCGCCCGTGACGTGATCGGCGTCGAGCACCTGAGGCAACGCGAGGATGGTGTCGCGGAAGCGAGGCGTGTCGAGGCTTCGCACCTTTGCCCGGACCATCGCCTCGATCGGGAGCCCGAGCTTGGTCAGGTCGACACTGGCCGAGTATCCGGTGATGATCCCTTTCTCCTCGAGCCGCCGAACCCGCTCGGTCACCGCCGGCGCCGACAGCGATACCCGACGGCCGAGTTCGGAGAAAGTCAGTCGACCGTCGGACTGGAGGAGTTCGAGCAGCTGCCAGTCGAGATCATCGAGGTTCACGGAACTCCAGGTCGATCGTCATCCCTGCCAGGAAACTCCAGGTTAGCCGTCGGACAGACCTGGAATCTCCGATGTTGCGGATGATCACCGGTCAGCAGGATTGAGCCATGACGACCGAACCCCGCGTACTGACCTTCCCCGCCTTGGACAGCACGACCGCGGCCGCGCTCCTGCGTGCCGAGCTCGCCCTGGACGTGGATCCTGATGACCTTGTCCGGGACCTCGACTCCGGTGCTCAACAGGGGTACGTGATCGTCGAGACCCGGGCTCCCGAAGTCTTCGCGACCGCTCGCATCCCTGGCGCTATCAATCTTCCGTACCGGGACATGACTCCCGAATCGGTCAGCCGACTCGACCGGGATCTCGTCTACGTCTGCTACTGCGAGAGCATCCACTGCAACGCGGCGACCAAAGGCGCTCTGAAGCTCGCGGAACTCGGCTTCAAGGTCAAACGCCTGTCCGGTGGCATCACCGCTTGGCAAGCGGCCGGCTACCCCGTTGACCGGAACCTCCTCACTTCCGCCCCCAGCCCCGCCCCTTCGCCACGCTGCGCCTGCTGACGAGCGCGCGAAGCAGGGGACCTTTGCTATCGCCGCCCCGAGCGATAGCAAAGGTCCCTTGCTCTCCTGGCGGTCGTAGGCTGGGGTGGTGACCGCTCCCAAGTTGCTCGTCATCCAGCCAGATGAATCAGATCCGATCGGTCCCCTCGGCGACTGGCTCACCGAGGCGGGAGCCGAACTCGATATCAGGTTGCCGCCTGAACAGGACCTCCCTGCCGATCTTGATGGGTACTCGGGCGTCGTATGCCTCGGTGGCGGGATGGGTGCGAACGACGACGTCGCCCACCCGTGGCTCGCGGACGTGCGGAAGCTTCTTTCGAAAGCCGCGGGGGCGCGCATCCCGACGCTCGCGATCTGCCTCGGCGGCCAGCTCCTGGCGGTGGCGCTGGGCGGTAGCGTCGCCACCGGCGAACAGGGACCCGAGGTCGGCCCGGGGCTTGTGTCCAAGAAGGACGCTGCCTGGACCGATCCACTCTTCGCGGACCTGCCCCTCATGCAGGACGTCCTGCAGTTCCACAACGACGCGATCACCCGGCTGCCCGCGGGTGCCGAGCTTCTCGCTTCCTCGCCGCGGTATGCCTACCAAGCTTTCCGATTCGACCGTTGTGCCTACGGTGTCCAGTTCCATATCGAGACGACGCCGGACGTGGTCCTCGACTGGGCGCGGCAGTCGCCGGAAATGGCGGAACTCACCCGGCCGGACGTACTGACCCAGGAAAACCTCGCCCGAGTGCACGCCGATATCACCGAAACCTGGCGACCGTTCGCGCACCGCTTCGTCCGACTGGTGTCCGGTGACCTCGCTCCGGCTGCGGACCGTCAACGTACTTTGCCGATGGCTTAACGACTTATGTCTCAAATGTGTATGGGTTGTTAACACTCGGTCCTGGCTGTCAGGTACCTTGCGAAGGGAGTTTCGAAGGGTTCGGAGGTCGGGGTGGAGCCCTCAGTGTTGGTCGTGCTCGTCGTCGTCACGGCCCTAATTTTTGATTTCACAAACGGTTTCCATGACACGGCCAACTCGATGGCGACGTCGATCGCCACCGGGGCGTTGCGACCCAAGGTCGCGGTGACGATCTCCGCGGTCCTGAACCTGGTCGGAGCCTTCCTCTCGGTCGAAGTGGCCAAGACCATCTCGAATGGACTGGTCGATGACACCAAGATCGGGCCGGCGATCGTGTTCGGTGGCCTGGTCGGGGCGATCGTGTGGAACCTGGTCACCTGGTTCGTCGGCCTACCGTCCAGCTCATCTCACGCGTTGTTCGGTGGCCTGATCGGTGCCACCTGGGTGTCGGCCGGAACGGACTCTGTCCACTTCGGAAAGATCGTCGAGAAGGTCCTGGTTCCGGCGGCGCTGTCGCCTGTCCTGGCAGGCCTCGCCGCGATGATCGTGACGTACTTCGTCTATCGGATCTTTGTCCGTCGAGGCCGCACCGCCGGCTTCCGAGTTGGACAGATCATTTCGGCTTCACTGGTCTCGCTTGCCCACGGCACGAACGACGCGCAGAAGACCATGGGTGTCATCACGCTGACGATGATCACCGCCGGAACCCTCCCAGCGGGGGCGGGACCGCCGCTCTGGGTAATCGTCAGCGCGGCGTTGGCGCTGGCGCTCGGCACGTATCTGGGTGGCTGGCGAATCACCTACACGCTCGGTAAGGGCCTGACGGACATCGATGGTCCGCAAGGTTTCGCAGCACAGACCAGTTCGGCGGCGGTCATCCTCGCCTCGACGAACTTCGGTTTTCCTCTCTCCACGACCCACGTCTGCTCCGGAGGCATCGTCGGCTCCGGCGTGGGCCGGAACGAGTCCCCGGTCCGCTGGCGCACTGCCGGCCGCATGGTGATCGCTTGGCTGTTCACGCTTCCGGCTGCGGCCATCGTCGGCGCCGCGGCCGGCCTCGTGACCTCGACAGGCACGGTGGGCACCATCGCCGTCGGCGTCATCGGCCTGGTCATCGGCGTCGGCATCTACCTGCTTTCGCGCCGGAGCCCAGTCAACGCCGGCAGCTTCGCCAACCCTGCTTCGACCGTTCCTGAACAGGAAGTCGGCAGGATCGCCGCCTAGCGAAGCAAGGGACCTTTGGTGTCGCCGGGCGTGAGACGACACCAAAGGTCCCTTGCTCCTTTGCGCGTCCGCCTGGTGACGGGCGCAAGGGCGACTACGGTGGAAGCCGATGGTTGAGCGCGCCAGGCCGACCGCTTCCGTGGCGAGATACGGCTTCACCGACCCCCGTGCCGACGGGCAGCTGCGTGCTGCCGGTTGGTGGACCGAATCCGGCGCGGACGGCTCCGCCGCCGACGTCTTGTCAGCACTTTCCCGAGCGGCGGACCCTGATCTCGCCTTGAGCGGGCTCGACCGGATCAGGGAAGCCGACCCGGCTGCCTGGAATGAGCTCGACCAGGCGCTTCGCACCAACCGAACCTTCCGCGGCCGGATGCTCAGTGTCTTGGGCACGTCGAGTGCGCTCGCGGACTTCCTGGTCGCGAACACCGACTGCTGGCGGACTCTCCAAGCCGACAAGAGCACCGAGCCGGATCAGTACGTGAGCCGTCTCCTCGACCATTTACGGTCGGAAGGCGAACTGGTCACGGGGCTCGAGGCGGAGCAGGCTCTTCGCGCCGGGTACCGCGAGCTCCTCCTCGGGATCGCGGCCGCCGACCTCGGCCACCTGGTCGAATCAGGTCTCTACCAGCCTCCTTATGCCGAGATCGGAGCTCAGCTCACCAGGCTCGCCGAGGCCGCGCTGACGGTGGGGCTTCAGGTCGCAGAGGCTGAGGTGAGCGCCGGCGTCGAAGGTCGGTTGGCTGTGATCGCGATGGGCAAATGCGGTGGCCGAGAGCTGAACTACGTGAGCGACGTCGATGTCATCTTCGTCGGCGATGGGGATCTTTCGATCTCGACGCGACTCGCCAGCACGATGATGCGCGTGGTCGGCAAGGCCTGCTTCGAGGTCGACGCGGCGTTGCGTCCGGAAGGTAAGGCGGGCGCCTTGGTCCGAACCCTCGACGGACATGCCGTCTACTACCAGAAGTGGGCCAAGACCTGGGAGTTCCAGGCGCTGCTCAAGGCACGGCCGGTCGCAGGCGACGCCAACCTCGGACGTCAGTACGCGGAGATGGTCGCACCCAAGGTGTGGGCGGCGGCCGATCGGGAGAATTTCGTCCCCGAGGTCCAGAAGATGCGGCGCCGTGTCGAAGGCCATGTTCCCTCGGCACACGCCGAACGTGAGCTGAAGCTGGGGCGCGGTGGCCTTCGCGACGTCGAGTTCGCCGTGCAGTTGCTACAGCTGGTCCACGGTCGGATCGACGCGGACCTGCGTTCTCCGTCCACGATGGACGCACTCGCCGCGCTGGGGGAAGGCGGGTACGTCGGCCGGAAGGATGCTGCGGAGCTCGGATCTTCGTACGAGTTCCTCCGGACGATCGAGCACCGGCTCCAGCTCCGCCGACTGCGGCGTACACACCTGTTTCCTGCCGCTTCGGATGCCGACGAGCTGCGAACGATCGCGAGGGCGAGCGGAGTGCGGCCCGCCCGGGGCCGAAGCGAGGGGGACGTGCTGCTGGCGGAGTTCCGCCGCCACCTGCAGAGCATCCGACGTCTTCACGAAAAACTCTTCTACCGACCCTTGCTGCAATCGGTCGCGAACGTGCCGACCGAAGCACTACGGCTGACGACGAAGCAGGCAGAGAGCCGTCTCGCCGCACTCGGCTACGCCGCACCGGATGGAGCCCTTCAGCACATCAAGGCACTGACCGCGGGAATGTCACGCCGGGCGGCCATCCAACAGGCCCTGCTGCCGGTCCTGCTGGACCTTCTCGCCGACACCCCGGACCCTGACCGTGGCCTTCTGTCCTATCGAAAGGTCTCGGAGGCACTCGAAGCAACGCCTTGGTACCTCAGGGTCCTTCGGGACGAGGGTGCCGTCGTCGAGCGGCTCGCCTTCTTGCTGGGCACGTCACGACTGGTGCCCGATCTGCTGGCGAGAGCGCCCGAAGTACTGCAACTGCTGGGCGATCCCACGCGTTTGGCCGGTCGCACGCCGGCTGAAGTGGCCACTTCGCTGCGAGCCGCAGTGCGACGTCAGCCGGGTTTGAACGCCGCGGTCGCGGCCGCGAGATCGCTCCGACGACACGAGATGCTGCGAATTGCATCAGCGGACCTGCTGGGGTTGCTTGACGTCCCCGCGGTCTGCGCCGCGTTGTCGAGTGTGTGGGTCGCCGTGCTGCAAGGTGCCTTGGCCGCTGCCTTTCGCCAGCGTCAGGCAGAGCTCGGTCAAACGCCCGCGAAGATCGCCGTCATCGGCATGGGACGTCTGGGTGGGGCCGAACTCGGCTACGGGTCCGATGCGGACGTCCTCTTCGTATGCGAGCCGACCGAAGGAGTGTCGGACTCCGAAGCGGCGAAGTTCGCTTCCTCTGTCGCCGAGACTGTTCGCAAGATTCTCGGGGCGCCCAGCCCCGATCCGGCGTTGGTCGTCGACGCCGACCTCCGTCCAGAAGGGCGGAGCGGTCCCTTGGTACGGACCCTCGAGTCCTACCGCAGCTACTACGGTCGATGGGCAGAGGTTTGGGAATCGCAGGCGCTGCTCCGGGCGCGGTTCATCGCCGGTGACGACGACCTCGGCGCGCGGTTCATCGAGATGATCGACCCCATCCGCTACCCGCAGGCGGGTCTTGACGCGGTTCGGGTGCGGGAGATCAGGCGGATCAAGGCGCGGGTGGAGACGGAACGGATGCCGAAGGGCGCCGACCCGACACGACACACGAAGCTCGGGCGAGGAGGGCTCGCCGACGTGGAGTGGACTGTGCAGCTCATGCAGCTGCGTCATGGCCATGAAGTTGAGGGGCTTCGGACCACTTCAACGATCGAGGCGTTGAAAGCCGCGGCGGAAGCGGGTCTCGCCGAACCCGCCGAGATCGAATCCCTGACCGAAGCATGGTTACTGGCGACGCGTGTCCGGAATGCCGGGATGCTGGTCCGAGGCAAGGCAGTCGACGAGATCCCGAGCTCCGGGCGAGACCTCGCCGCGGTCGCGCGGGTGCTCGGCTACTCGGCCGATGACGATCCAGGCGAGTTCCTCGACGCCTATCGGCGGACGACGCGACGTGCACACGCGGTTGTGGAGACCCTCTTCTACCAGGGCTGACCTCACCGACCTGCAAGAAGTGAGCAAGGGACCTTTGCTATCGCCAGCCGTGCATGGACGAGGCGATAGCAAAGGTCCCTTGCTCACACTCGGCGTCGTGGAAAGGGAGCGACGCTTACAGTGGACCGGTGACTGTGCGCGAACCTTTTCGCACCCGGATCAAGGTGCGGCACTACGAGCTGGACACTCTCGGCCATCTCAACCACGCCGTTTACCACTCCTACGGCGAGGTCTCCAGACTCGAGCTGATGGAACTCGCCGGTGGCCTCAACTCGGGCATGCGAGACGCGAATCTCGCCTTCGTGCTGCTTGAGTCCCACATCGTGTTCCGGCGCGAACTCCGGGCCGGTGACGTCGTGGACGTGACCTGTGACGCCAAGTTCGGCACCGGCAAGACCTTCCACATGGACTCGAACATCTACAAGGTCGACGGCACTCTCTCCGCGGAGATCACCTGCACCCTGGGGCTGATGGATCTCGAGCGACGCAAGCTGGTGGATGACCCCCGCGGCCGCATCGAGCGAGCAGGCGTCGACTTGAAGGTTCTCTCCACTTCGGAGTAGGTCCCCCTGCCAGACCAATAAGAAACGCCGGTGGTGAGGGCGATTCCGCACCTCACCACCGGCGTGCTCTTGGTGTTCCTACCGCACGATCACACGTCGTAGTACAGCGAGAACTCGTACGGGTGCGGGCGCAGCCGCAGCGGGTCGATCTCGTTCTCACGCTTGTAGGAGATCCACGTGTCGATCACGTCGGGGGTGAACACGCCACCCTCGAGCAGGTAGTCGTGGTCGGCCTCCAGCGTGTCGAGAACCGCACCGAGGTCGCCAGGAACGAGCTTGACGTTCTGGGCCTCCTCCGGCGGAAGCTCGTAGAGGTCCTTATCGATGGGCTCCGGCGGCTCGATCTTGTTCTTGATGCCGTCGAGGCCGGCCATCATCATCGCCGAGAAGGCCAGGTACGGGTTGCCGGACGAGTCCGGGCACCGGAACTCGGCACGCTTGGCCTTCGGGTTGTTGCCCGTGATCGGGATACGGACACAAGCCGACCGGTTCCGCTGCGAGTAAACCAGGCTGACCGGCGCCTCGAAGCCCGGCACGAGCCGGTGGTACGAGTTGACGGTCGGGTTGGTGAAGGCCAGCAGGCTCGGCGCGTGCTTGAGCAGACCACCGATGTAGTGGCGTGCGGTGTCGGACAGACCCGCGTAGCCCGACTCGTCGTGGAACAGCGGCGTGCCGTCCTTCCACAGCGACTGGTGGCAGTGCATGCCCGAGCCGTTGTCACCGGCGAGCGGCTTCGGCATGAAGGTCGCGGTCTTGCCGGCGGCGAACACGGTGTTCTTCACGATGTACTTGAACAGCTGCAGGTCGTCCGCAGCATGCAGCAGCGTGTTGTACTTGTAGTTGATCTCGGTCTGGCCGGCGGTGCCCACCTCGTGGTGCGCACGCTCGATCTCGAAGCCAGAGCCCTGCAGCTTCTGGACGATCTCGTCGCGCAGGTCGGCGAAGTGGTCGACCGGCGGGACGGGGAAGTAGCCACCCTTGAACTTTGTCTTATAACCCTGGTTGCCGCCCGGCACGTCGGCACCGGTGTTCCACCAGCCCTCGACGGAGTCGATCTCGTGGAACGAGGCGTGCTCGGCGGAGTCGAACCGGATCGAGTCGAAGATGTAGAACTCGGCCTCCGGGCCGAAGAACACGTTGTCGGCGACGCCGTACTCCGCGATGTACTGCTCGGCCTTGCGCGCGATGTTGCGCGGGTCGCGGCTGTACGCCTCGCGGGTGAACGGGTCGTGCACGAAGAAGTTCAGCGACAGCGTCTTCGCCTTGCGGAACGGGTCGATACGCGCAGTCTCGGGGTCCGGGAGGAGCAGCATGTCGGATTCGTGGATCGACTGGAAACCACGCACCGAGGAGCCGTCGAAGGCCAGGCCTTCTTCGTAGGCCTCTTCGTTGAACGCCTTCGCCGGAACGGTGAAGTGCTGCATAACGCCGGGCAGGTCGCAGAACCTGACGTCGACGACCTCTACGTTCTCGTCGGCGATAAGGCGCTGAATGTCGTCTGGAGTAGTGGGCACCCTCGGTGACTCCTTCTCGTTCGTTGCCGGCGGCAGTACTCTCTTCGGCTCACGCTAAGAGCGCGGTGTTGCCCGACCGTCACCCGTATGTTTCGCCGGTGTTAACGGGGCGGCGATATCGGGTAGTCGACCAGGGCGAATGTGTCCCGCGCCACCGGCATACCCTGGATGGGTGGCGAGATGGACCGGAGAATGGCTACCCGGAGCCGGGGATGGAACGACGGCCGGTGGCGAGGGTACGCAGCGGTGGCGCGGTGAGCGACTCGGCTTGCCTCAATCGGGTGCCGGCTCGGTGACGGGCGGCGGGGCACGTCTCCTCGGACTGGTCATCGACCTGGTCCTGGCCTCGCTCGTCACCACTCTTTTCGTGACGCCGAGCCTTCAGGATCCCGCCGTCATGCAGACGTTCAACCTCTGGTCGGTGGGTGTCTGGGCGGCGATCACCGTCATTCCCGCCGCCTTCTTCGGCTTCACTCCCGGTATGGCGGTGGTCGGAGCCCGTGTCGCCAGGCTCGACGGCGCGCAAATGGTCGGGGTGTGGCGGGCGGTCGTACGGGCGGCGCTCACCTTCCTGATCATCCCGGCCGCGATCCGCAACATCGACGGCCGCAGCTGGCTGGACCGGCTGACCGGGACCGTTGTGATCCGCATGCGATGACCTTGGGAGGGGAGCAGGGGACCTTTGCTCCCGCCGCAGGAAGCGGCCACGGCACCGGCGGTGGTCAGGCGGCCGGTGCCGCAGGAGTACTGCCGAGCTTCGGAGGCGGTCGTTGCCGGGCGCGACGGTGAGCCGCTCGCAGTTCCTGGATCACCATCAGCGGCTCGTCGCGTAGGCGCGTAGGACTTACCTGGACGACGATGAGGCCCTCGGCGACCAGCGAGGGTATTTCGGGCGCCTTGTCTGGTTCGAGAGCGACTTCGTCGTAGCGGATTTGAATCGCGACGCCGGCCTTCGGCCACCAAGCGTCGGCGACACCGACGATCTCTCCGTCCGAAGTCCGTAGTTCGACCTTCCGTATCGGCGTTGGCAAACCGCTGCGCTCTAGTACGGTCTCCAGCCACTGCTCGACAGCGGAGTCGACGCCATCTTGGAGCGCGCCGATGACGATCCGGGGGAGTGCCGAGCCGATCGTGCTGGCCTGTGCCAGCTCCTCTCGAAGTTCCTCCGGAGTGCAAAGCCCGCGATGGACAGCGTCGTGGATCATCTCGCGCACGGCCTGGAGTTCGTCCATGCGCCGGGCCGCGTCGATCAAAGCCCGGGCGAGTGGGGCTACCGGCAGCCCGTCGATCTCGACTGGTTCCGGCAGGTGGATCGTTCGTTCGACGATGGCGAATCCCCAGGTGGCGACCTTGCTTCGGTGGGGGATCAGGGTGTGGGCCCGTCTCTCCGGCGGAAGTCTTCGGACTCCGTACAGCCTCGCTGCCTGGACTCCGGTGAGCATCGCCTCAGGGCCCGCGTGGGTCAGTGCGACCTTCAGGAGTTGACGTCTGGTCGGCGTGCCGTTGGTCAGGAGGATGACGCCGGGGATGGGACGTCGCCACGGACCGCCTTCGCGGCAACGGCGAGAGATCCAGGAATGGGAGTGTCCGAGGGCGACAAGTTTCGCTCGAGCGGCCACGCCGTCCGGGAACATCGCTGCCAGCGCCTTCTGCAAGGCGGTTGAGGTTGTGTCCACCCAGTGATCATGCGACCACCCACCGACAGTTCTTTGCCCGGAAACGCATCAGGGGTCCTTTGCTACCGCGTAGCGGCAGCAAAGGACCCCTGATGCTGGTTTGGTCAGCGGCGACGGATGGTGCGCTGGACGTTGCGCATCTTCGCGCCGGCAGGCATCGGGCCCTTGGGCATCGCCGCGCCGCGGTTGCCGAGGGCGGCCAGCTTCGCTTCCAACGCGTCGACCTGCGCGGGCTTGAGGTTGCGCGGAAGCTTCATGAGGTAGCCCTGCAGCTTCTTCAGCGGAACCTGCTGGTCTTCGTTGCCGATGATCACGTTGTAGATCGGGGTCTCGCCGATCAGGCGGGACACCCGCTTCTTCTCCTGCGCGAGCAGGGACTTCACACGGTGCGGGGCACCTTCGGCGACGAGCACGACACCCGGGCCGCCGAGCACTCGGTGCACAGCGTCGAGCTGGGTCGTGGCCGCCACGGTCGGCGTCACCTTCCAGCGGCCCCGCATGTTCTCGAGCGCCCAGGCAGCAGCGCCCGGCTGCCCGTCGGCCTTCGAATACACGGTCTTCTGGACCCGCCTGCCGAAGATGATCACAGCGGCGAGCGCACCGAGCAGAACGCCCAGCGGCAGCACGACCCAGTGGACGTCGAAGATGAACCCGATGCCGAACACGACACCGGTGATGACCAGGAGCGATCCGACCATCCAGGGGATGAGCGCCTTGTCTTCCTTGCGCTGCATCTTGAAGGCTTCGAAGATCTGCCCGCGGCGAGCCTTGCTCGCGGCACGCTTCTCCTTCTTGGCCAGCTTCGCTGCTTCCTTGTCCTGCTTTCCCGCCATGTGACCAGGATACGGCCGCGTGCCCTGCGTCGATCCCGTCGGGCCCTCTGCGAGGATCGGGGCGTGGTTAGCGCATCGTCCCCGAAGAGTCGTCCAGGCCTGCTCGATGGGCTCGATCCCGAGCAACGCGCCGCCGCCTGCGCGCCGAGGGGGCCGGTCTGCGTCCTTGCTGGAGCGGGGACCGGTAAGACGCGGACGATCACACATCGCATCGCTCATCTGGTCCGTTCCGGGCACGTCGCCGCTGGTCAGGTCCTCGCGGTCACCTTCACGACCCGCGCGGCAGGTGAGATGCGCGCGCGCCTTCGAGGCCTTGGCGTCGACGCCGCCCAGGCACTCACCTTCCACGCGGCCGCCCGCCGCCAGCTTCGGTACTTCTGGCCCCAGGTCGTCGGGGACCGGCCTTGGGAGCTGCTCGAGAACAAGTTCCGTTACGTCAGCCAAGCCGCCAACAAAGCCGGGCTCGGCACGGAGACGGAGCTCCTGCGCGACCTCGCCAGTGAGATCGAGTGGAGCAAGGCCTCTTTGGTATCGCCGGACGACTACCCGGCCGTCGCCGCGCGCACGCAGCGGGACACGCCAGCGCCCGCGTCGCAGGTCGCGGAGGTCTACCGCAACTACGAAAAGGTGAAGAACGCCGCGCAGGTCCTCGATTTCGACGACCTGCTCCTGCACACCACCGCCGTCCTCGAGGAGCACACGGTGGTGGCCCAGGAGTTCCGCGAGCGTTATCGCTGCTTCGTCGTCGACGAGTATCAGGACGTCACGCCGTTGCAGCAACGGCTGCTCGACGCGTGGCTGGGCGGCCGCGACGACTTGACCGTCGTCGGCGATGCCAACCAGACCATCTATTCGTTCGGCGGCGCCTCTCCCCGACCGCTGCTGGAGTTCACTCGGAGGTTCCCCGAGGCGACGGTCGTGAGGCTCGAGCGGGACTACCGCTCGACCCCGGAGGTCGTGGCACTCGCCAATCAGGTGATCGGTGCCGCACGTGGCCGCCCGGCCGGGTCGAGGTTGAAGCTCGTCGGCCAGCGTCCGTCGGGGCCAGTCCCGCGCTTCGCCGAATACGACGACGAGACCGCGGAGGCCGCCGCCGTCGCGCGCAGGATCCGTGACCTGCTCGACGGCGGGGTGGCGGCCAGCGAGATCGCGGTGCTCTATCGCGTCAACGCCCAGTCGGAAGCCTATGAGCAGGCACTGGCGGAAGTGGGCATCCCGTACCTCGTCCGCGGCGGCGAGCGGTTCTTCGCCAGGACCGAGGTCCGGCAGGCGATGTCCGCGTTGCGGATGGCGTCGACCGACGCCGACACCGGCGAGCTGGTGACCCGGGTTCGCTCCGTGCTCGCGAAGGTGGGCCTCACCGACCAGCCGCCGGCCGGCGGTGCGGCGAAGGAGCGATGGGACGCGCTTCTTTCGATCGTCGAACTGGCCGAGGAGCTGGCATCCACCGTCGAAGACGCGGACCTGCCCCGATTCGTGGCGGAGCTCGAACAGCGGGCGAACGCGCAGCACCCGCCGACGGTCGAGGGCATCACTCTGGCCTCGCTGCACGCGGCGAAGGGGCTCGAATGGGACGCGGTGTTCCTCGTCGGGCTCGCCGAGGGGACCATGCCGATCCTCCACGCCGACGGTGACGACGCCGCCATCGAAGAAGAGCGCCGCCTCTTCTATGTCGGCGTCACGCGAGCGCGAGAGCATCTCTCGCTGTCGTGGGCCTTGGCCAGGACGTCGGGGAATCGCCGCAATCGGCGACGCAGCCGGTTCCTCTACGGCCTGATCCCCGAAGACCACCCGGCGGCGAGGGTCGCTCGAGCGCAGCAGCCGAAGCAGTCGGGCAACAAGGCACGGTGCCGGGTGTGCGGCGGGCCGCTGCTGGAGACCCTGGACATCAAGCTGGGACGCTGCTCCCGTTGCCCGTCCAATGTGGATGAGCAGCTGCTCGAAAAGTTGAAGTCCTGGCGTGGGGAACGTTCACGAGAGCTCAAGGTGCCGGCCTTCGTCGTCTTCACGGACGCGACCCTGGTCGCCATCGCCGAGCAGCGGCCGACCGATGACACTGCGTTATGCGCCATCTCCGGGATCGGCGCGACGAAGCTCGAACGCTTCGGGGCGGAGGTTCTCGATGTCGTGCGGGCCTCGGTGGAGTCTTGACCGCGTTCCGGGCTTGATCCACGCGGCGAACCCGCTGCTCAGAGCCGATCTTCGCAACTTCGACGGATTTTCTGGAAAATAAGTTGCCCCGGTGAGCCCAGGAGCAATAACCTGCAAGTACCCGGGCGGGAGCGCCCGGACTGGGGAAGAACATCTACACAACACAGCGTAGGCCGCAGGGCGGTTCGCGCGCGACAGAGAAAGGCGGTGCCGGTGAAATGACGAACAAAATGATGCTCACGAACCCTGGCACCCGTCTGTCCTGCGTCGCGGAAGTCCCGCAGGCTCAGCGCCAGGGCACCTTCATGCCCGTGAGCATCCTCGCCGCCCGCGGCACCCAGCGGTTCGACCTGAGCTGGATCGCCGCCGACGAGACCTTCATGCACGCTGCCGCCTTGGGTGGGGCGTACGTGAAGGGCGGCGTCGATCTGCCGGTCATCAAGCAGTTCCGTGTTCCGTTGTCCATACGGGAGCGAAGTTCCTGACCTAGTCAGGACTAGAGGCTCACGAAGGCCGCGGAACCGGTTACCGGATCCGCGGCCTTCGTGTTTTTTGCTGCACAAACAAGTTGGCTGCACAACCTAATTGGGGGTCAGCGTTGTCCAGTTCCACCGTCAGTACGAAATCCGTCACGGGACAGAGGAGTGCACTTATGTCATCGGCCATAGCTTTCGCGCCGGGGGAGGCCCTGCCCTTCGCCGACGCCGGCGTCGTCGACCTGCTCGACGCCATCGACTCGCCTGAGTCGATGCTTCCCTGCCGTTCGGGCAACGCGGACCTTTGGTTCGCCGAGTCGCCGGCAGAGCTCGAGCGTGCGAAGGCGTTCTGCGCGGACTGCCCGGTCCGTTCCGCCTGCCTCGCGGGTGCCCTTTCGCGGCGTGAGCCGTGGGGCGTCTGGGGTGGCGAAATCTTCGAGCGTGGCGTTGTCGTCGCGCGGAAGCGGCCCCGTGGCCGCCCCCGGAAGAACCCGGTCGTCGAGCCCGTCGCCGAGGCGCGTCCCGTCGCGCGCAAGGTCGAGCGGAGCGCCGCGGCATGACCGTCGAACTCATCACCACCAGGGATTACGAGGCGCGGACGGGTTACCGGACTCTCGCGCCGACCAAATCGAACGAGATCAAGGTCGAGGAGACCAGCGAAATGTTGCTTTATGAAGAACTGTCCAGGGCCCGAATACGAGACCTCGAGGAGGGAGTCCGCGCACAGCGGGCTCGAAGCGGCCCACGCGCCGCACGCAGGTGGACCAAGGTCGCCCGCTGGGCGACCCGGCGAGCCGAGCGCCTCCAGGCCTGACCACTCGGGGGAGCGGGGGACCTTTGCTATCGCCCGGCCGCCGCCAAAATGCCCCCCCCCCAAATTTTGGGGGTTGGGCGGCTCGGACTTGTTTTTTT
>NZ_JBHXJK010000076.1:11742-26232 GCF_042723255.1 Amycolatopsis thailandensis | reverse complement strand
GGGGGTTGCGGGGGACCTTTGCTATCGCCGTGCGGCAGCAAAGGTCCCCCGCTCCCTTTTTTGGGGCGTGGCGCGGCTCGGCTTGGTGTTCACTGGGGGAATGGCCGTACACACGCATGACGACATCGACTGGGCTGACAGGCTTCGATCGCTTCGCATGGCCGAAGCACTCGACGCCGAGCCGATGCGGATGGCCGCTCGCCGGCTGCTGGAAGGCATGCCGGACAGGCCGACCATCCTCGACGTCGGCTGCGGTGCGGGCGGGATGAGCGTGCTCTTCGCCGAGGAGTTCACCTCCGCCGGCGCCAAGATCGTGCTGGTCGACGCGACCGAGCCCCTGCTGGCCGAAGCGCACCGGGTGGTTGCCGCGGCCGCGGGGGACAACGCCACCGTCGAGACGATCCACGCCGACGTGGCCGACGACGGGTTGTCTGCCAAGCTGCCTCCTGCTGATCTGGTCTGGGCTTCGCGCGTGGTCCATCATCTGCCCGATCAACAGTCGGCAGTCGACACTCTCGCCCGGCTCGCCCGCCCCGGCGGGCTGGTCGCCATCTCCGAGGGCGGCCTGGACTTCAACTGTCTCCCCTGGGACCTCGGCACCGGCCGACCAGGGCTGGAGGAGCGCCTGCTCGCCGCGCGAGGCGAGTGGTTCGCCGAGATGCGGGCGGGCATCCCCGGCTCCGTCTCGATGCCCTATGGCTGGAACATCGCGCTCCAGCGAGCAGGGCTGATCGACGTCGATTCCTTCGGCGTCCTCATCCACCACCCGGCGCCCGGACCGGACCTGCTGCGCGAGTTCGTCATCGAGCGGGTGACCTGGCTGACCGAGGTGGCGGGCGAACTCCTGAACAGCGACGACCACAAGACCGCGGCCGCCTTGCTGGATTCGGCGAGCCCGGACTTCCTCGGAGCACGCCAGGATCTGTTCTTGCAAGGGGCCAAGACGATCCATTGTGGACGGCGATCGTGAGCGACCGGGTCGACTGCTCGTTGTGCGGCCGGATCCGCGGCGCGGACGAAGAGCCCGCGCAGACGCTCGCCTGGGTGTCCACCCGTGAGAAGAACGCCGTGCGCTGGATGTGTCCTGCCTGCGCTCGCCGCCACACCCGCGACATCGAGGGAAAGCTGCCTGACGAGTACTGGTGAGCTGCGTCAGGCGGCGTCGATCCGGCCGATGGTGCGGACTTTCGGCCGCGGTGTACGCGCCGCTTCGGCGAACGCCCTGACGAGCTCGGCCGCGACTTCCTGCGGAACTTTCTTCAACTGGTCGATGGTGCAGCGGACCAGCACCGTGCCGGTCGCGGTCAGCGCCAGCGGGTGGAAATCCGCGGCGCCTCGTTTCGGCGCACGGAACTGCCAGGCCAGGCCGATGTCGTCCCACCAGGCGTCGGCAGAGCCGATGGGACGTCCCCGCCGGTCGCAGATCGTCGTGTTCCATGACGGCGCGGGCAGCGGGCAGCCGCTGAGAGCCTTCTTCGCCAGCCCATGCGCGTAGGTCTCTTCGGGATCGACGCGCCGCAGAGCCGCGCGGACCGCGGCTGAGCCTCGCCGGTTACCGGAGTCGAGCTCTTCCTTGAGCTCGTCGAGCGTGCACAGCCCCCAGTACAGCGGTAGCGAGATCAGCTCGTCGATCCGCGCGGGATCGAGCTCCAACCTGGCGAGATCGAGCGCCGCCCTGGCCGGAGGCGCGAACGGGACGCCGTCGATCAAGGTCGGCGGTGGCATCCGCGTGGTTCTTCGCGGCAGCATGCCGGGCTCCGCCGGGACGCGCCGATAGTCGGGGACGAGGAGATGGACCTCCCGTGTCACCGCGCAGTCGACGCCTCGTGCGCGAAGCGCGTCTGCGCCCGTCACCACCACGTCGGGCCCGAATCGTGCGACGGCGGCCTGCAACAGCTGAAGCCGGGTGGGCGCGGAGTCGCGCAACAGGATCACACCCGGCATCAGCCTTCGCCAAGGACCGCCCGGGCCACAGAGCTTCGCGGCGTAACGGGCGGTGACGCCCGCCTTGCGCAGCTCGCGGTTGGTGATGATCCCGGATTCGCTGGTGTTACTGAGCGCCATGAGTCGGGCGCTTCGTGTAGTGGCCATGAATCGAGGATGACCGTTGGGCCGACCGGGTGGAACCGCTTCGGCGAAGTTGTGGACAACTCGCCCGAACGCCCCCGGTTTCGGCTCAACCGCATCGTTCCCTGTGGATAACTTCTCAGGCCGCGAAGCCCGGCTGCCACCGTTCGACGATCGCGCGGGCGGGGATCTCCGCGTCGAGCTGGCAGAGGATGCCGGTCGATCCGGCGGTCACCCGGTGGATCATCAGGTACTCGGGCGGCAGGTTGAGGGACCGGCCGATCCGGAAATCGCGGCCGCGGGTGTCGCCGACCCGGCCCGCCTGCCGCTGCATCCAGCGGCGGGTGAAGTGGAACGTGTCGCCCGCCAGCGGTTCGGTGAACGGCGCCAGGTACGCGAGCACGTCGTCGGCCTGCAGGTCCGCGTCGGCTCGGATGAAACCGGACTCCCTGAGCAGCCGCATGAGCTTCGAGGATTCGCCGTCGAGCGCCAGCCTGGTCATCTCGCCGAGGTGTTGCGGAATCCCCTCGGGTAGCCGGGACACCCCGCCGAAGTCGATCACGCACAGCCTGCCGTCGGCGGTCAGCATGAAGTTGCCGGGATGCGGGTCCGAATGCAGGAGCCGGGCGCGTTCCGGCGACGAGTAGTGGAACTCGGTGAGCAGGCGGCCGGCGCGGTCCCGTGCCTCCTTGTCGCCACCGGCGATGATCTTCGACAGCGGAGTGCCGGTGACCCACTCCGTGACGACGACCTTCGGCGCGCTGGCGACCACGCGGGGGATCAGGAACCCGGGGACGCCTTCGAACGCCTTCACGAAATCGCGCTGGTTCTGGGCTTCCGCCTGGTAGTCGAGCTCTTCGTTCATCCGCTCGGCGAGTTCGGCCAGGAGAGGTTTCACCTCGGTTCCCGGCACGAAGGCCTGAAATAACCTGCTGAAGCGCTGGAGCTGACGAAGGTCGCTCCGCAACGCGTCGTCGGCTCCGGGGTACTGCACCTTGACGGCGACTTCGCGGCCGTCGTGCCAGATCGCGCGGTGGACCTGGCCGATGCTCGCGGACGCGGCCGGTTCGTCGTCGAAATCCGCGAATCGCTGCTTCCAGGTGCGTCCCAGCTGCTCGGCGAGGACCCGGTGGGTCTGCCTGGTGGGCATGGGCGGTGCCGCGGCCTGGAGCTTCGTCAGAGCCTCGCGATAGGGCTTCGCCATCTCGTCGGGTACCGCGGCTTCGAAAACGCTCAGCGCCTGGCCGAACTTCATCGCGCCGCCCTTGAGCGTGCCGAGCACCTCGAAGAGCTGCTCCGCTGCTTTGGCGGACAGCGTCGCGTTGACCTCTTCGGCGCTCTGCCCGGTCAGTCGCCTGCCCCAGCCGCCGACCGCCCGGCCCGCTATGCCGAGAGGAATGCTGGCCAGCTTGGCCGTTCGCGCGGCCCCGTTGCGGGGGATGGCGGATTCTCGGTCCTCGGCGTTGCGGGAGTCGGTCACCCTCGCGATTCTGCCTTGATTCACTCCGCTTTCGCAGCCTGTTGAGGGCGTGCGTGTGGGCTACATCGCTTGCCGTATCACCGTGCGCCGCATCCACATCCGCTGTGCGGCGGCCAGTCGCGGTGACGGATCGCGCCGTCGAAGAAGTCGATCTCCAGAGTGGCGTTCCACGCGGGCGGCGCCTGGTCGCTGGGTGAGAGCAGCCGGAGTGCCTGCGCCGCGGCCAGCGCGGCGCAGGCTTGCACGGCGCCCAGATCCGGCCGTTGGACGCGTCCCGCGAGCTGGCTCGCCACTCTCGGCCAGGACTCGTCGTGGCCCGCGCGGTGCAGGTCGGCACAGCGCAGACAGCTGCTGCGGCCGGGCACCACCAGCGGCCCGACGATGCCGACCCCGTCGCGGACACGCACCGGCAGATGGTTGATTCCGTCCCGGACGAGCTCCTCGACCACTTCGGGAGCAGGCACCACGGTGTCGGTGAGCAGCACGAGCTCCGGTCTGCGGTCCGAGTAGAGCCTGGTGGTCGACGTATCCGCCCCGGCGCGATGCACCGCCTGCGCCATCGCCTCCCGGCGGGGCATGCCGACTTCGGCCTCGGTGTAGCCCGAGCCTAGATCGCTTTCGAGCACCGTGCCCGAGGCCCGGATGTCGATGTGCCCGACCCCGCCGTTGGCGAGCAGGACGGCGATGGCCACGGCCAGCCTGCCGTCACCGTGGATCGCCACCGCTGTGCGTCTGCGCCGCGCGGTCATGGCCGCGTGGTGGTGGCGTGCGCGGAGCGACCAGAGTCCTGTTTCCGGTTTCGACACGGGGTGCTGCTCAGGCTGCCCCGCATCGGTCACGAGTCCGCGGGCCGCCAGGTCCGTCATCAGGTCCCGTAGCTGTTCGTCGTGTTCGCTCTGCGCGAGCACGATGTCGTCGGCGGCCTTTGTCCCGTCCAGCCCTCGGAGGGCTTCGGCCACTTCGGTGGCGACTCCGGCGACCACTACGGCGTGCGCGGGGTCGAGGCCGATCTGGATCTCGCCGTCTCCGCGTTCCAGCACATCCAGGCCGGGAAGCAGGACCGGGAAGGCGGGCAGGATGATCGATCTCAGGTCCGGTTCGCGCAGGTTCATGATCGCAGGATCGCACCGGCGCGCCGACCGGATGCCCAGAAGAACGCGAGTTATCCACAGGTTGACCCCGTTGTGGACAACTTGAGGCTGTGACCTTTCGGCCCTCGGAGTTGTCGGTGACTGGCCTTACCGTGGTCGAGTGGTCGAAGCACGGACGCGCTCATTGAGGAGCCGGGACACGACGAATCCGTCGGACACTCCCGAACACAAGGTCGAGGTACGGCGTAGCCAACGCCGTCACCGGACCGTCACCGCGTACTGGGACGAGGACACCCTCGTCGTGCTGATCCCTGCCCGGATGACCCGGGCCGAGGAGAAGCACTGGGTAGCCGAGATGCAGCGCAAGCTGCTGCGCAAAGGGCCGCGGCAGGCCGCGCCGCCGAAGGCCTCGGACGAGGCGCTCCTGGCGCGCTGCGCCGTGCTCTCGGCGAAGTATCTGGACGGAAAGGCGATACCCGCGAGCGTTCGCTGGGTGCCGCCGATGAGGACGAGGTGGGCGTCCTGCACACCGGTCGACGCGACGATCAGGGTCAGTGATCGTCTGCGCCGGGTGCCGGCCTGGGTGCTGGACTACGTCCTCGTGCACGAACTCGCGCATTTGAAAGAGCCAGGGCACAACGCGGCGTTCTGGGAGCTCGTGCGCCGCTATCCCAAGACCGAGCGCGCCATCGGCTACCTGGAGGGCCTGTCCTCCGCCGCCGGTTGGGGCATCGCGGCGGAGGACTGACGTGCCTCAGCTCTTGTCTTCGTCGTCCTTGGGCTTGTTCTTCTCGCGCTCGGTGCGTTCGATCTCGGCGATCGGGTCGATGCCTTCGAGGGTCGACTCGCCGTCGCCGAGACGTTCGGCGAAGTCGAGCGGCTCGTCGAGGTCCGCGGCGGTCGGCATCAGGTCGGGGTGGGACCAGAGGCCGTCCCGCTTCTCGATGCCGTGCTGGTCGCCGACCAGCTTCCACAGCGCGGAAGCCGCCCGCATCCGCCTCGGCCTGAGCTCGAGTCCGACCAAGGTGGCGAAGGTCTGCTCCGCCGGGCCACCCGTGGCCCGGCGGCGGCGCAGCGTCTCCCGGAGCGCGTCCGCGCCCGGCAGACGGTCGCCGATGGCCTCGGCGACCACGACGTCGACCCAGCCTTCGACCAGCGCGAGCAGGGTCTCCAGCCGGTTCAGCGCCGCCTTCTGTTCGGGCGAGGTCTGCGGCTCGAGCAGGCCAGAGGACATGGCCTCTTCGATGCTGGCCGGGTTCGACGGGTCGATTTGCCCCGCGAGCTGCTCCAGGGCCGAGGTGTCGACGGAGATACCGCTCGCGAACTCCTCCACGGTGGCGAGCAGTCGCTGCCGCAGCCAGGGAACGTGCGCGAACAGCCGCTGGTGGGCGGCCTCGCGCGCGGCGATGAAGACCAGCACCTCGCTGGTCGGCAGCTCCAGGCCCTCGGTGAACTTCTCGATGTTCGCCGGCAGCAGCGCGGAGGTGGCCGCAGGGCCGAGCGGCAGGCCCACCTCGGTGGAGGTGAGCACTTCGGAAGCCAACTGAGCCAGGGCGGTGCCGAGCTGGGAGCCGAAGGCCATCCCGCCCATCTGTCCCATCATCGACAGCAACGGGCCGGCGGCCTGCTTGGCCTCCTCGGGCAGGGCCTGGACCCAAGCTCCCGAGACCTGCTGGGCGACGGGGTCGCAGAGGCGCTGCCAAGTGGGCAGGGTCTTCTCGACCCAAGTACGCGCGGACCACGCGACGGTCGTCGTGGCCCCGGCGGGCAGGATGGTCGCGGCGTCGAGCCACAGCTCGGCGAGGTGGGCGGCGTCACGGACGGCTGTGTTCGAGTCGCCGCCGCTGGATGACGAAAAGCCGAGCTTGACGTCGCCGCTGTCGCTGCTGCTGAGGTTCTGCAACGCGATCTGTTTCGCCAGGTCGTAGTTGACCGGCCCGGTCGAGCTGCCGGCCTGGCTGAGCATCTGGCCCAGCTGGCTGAGCATCTGACCGAGCTGATTGAAGGCCTCGGCGCCGGAGGGCTGGCCGCCGGAATCCGACGGCTCGTTCTCGCCTCGTTTGTCGGGATCGGGCGGTCCGAAGCCGAACGGGGGTTTGCTCATGGCACCACCGTACGCGGGTCCTGGGACGCAGAGCTCGTCAAGTGGAGTGATGAGCGTGGCCTTCACCGAGAAGCGAACACCGTCACCGTACGCTGTCACGCGTGACAGAGCCCTCGGAGCAGACCACAGCAACGCGGCCCCGCGCGGGCTCCGCGAGTGACCAGGACCGCTCCGAGCGGCGGCTGACCCGGCGCGGCTGGACGCTGCTGGTCAGCGGTGCGCTGTTCGTCGCCTTCGCGCTGGTCGGGTTCTTCATCCCGGTGCCGTATGTGGCGATCAGCCCCGGCCCGACCTACGACACGCTCGGCAAGGACGCCGCCGGACAGTCGGTGATCCAGGTCAACGGGCACGAGATCTTCCAGACCTCCGGCGAGCTGCGGATGACGACGGTCTCCTTGCGCGATGGCGGCATCACGCTTTTCAACGCGCTCGGGCTCTGGGCGAGCGGCCGGTACGCGCTGGCGCCGCGCGAGGAGTACTTCAAGCCGGGCGAGACCAATGAGCAGGTCCGCCAGGAGAACATCCAGCAGCTACAGGATTCGCAGACCGCCGCTCAGGTCGCCGCGCTGCGCCGCAAGTTCCCGGTGAAGGTGCTCGCGAAGACGATCGTCTCCGGCAGCCCGGCGGACAAGGTGCTCGCCCCGGGTGACCGGCTTCTGGTGGTCAACGGGCAGACGGTCAAGGAAGCGACCGATGTGCGGGCCGCGCTGAACGGGACGAAGCCCGGACAGACCGTCCAGATCACGTTCAAGTCCGACGGTCAGGCCGAACGCACTGTGCCGCTCACGCTCGCGCAGCGGCCCGATGGCCCGGAAGGCTTCATGGGCCTGACCGCGGTGGATCGCGCCGATGTCCCCTTCGACGTGAAAATCTCGCTGCAGGACGTCGGCGGTCCGTCGGCGGGCTTGATGTTCGCGCTCGCGATCGTCGACAAGATGGAGCCCGACGACCTCGCCGGCGGCAGGCACATCGCCGGAACGGGTGAGATCTCGGAGAAGGGTGTCGTCGGCGCGATCGGCGGAATCTCGTTCAAGGTGGTCGGCGCCCGCGAGGCCGGCGCCACGGACTTCCTCGTGCCCGCGCACAACTGCGCCGAGGCGAAGACCGCCGCGCCCGACGGCCTGAACCTGATCAAGGTGTCCACACTGGACGAGGCGATCACGCAGCTCGAGAACCTCAAGGCGGGCAGGCCCACCGCCTCCTGCTGACCGCCGCGGGAGCAAGGGACCTTTGCTATCGCTCCGCAGGTCTGACTGAAGAGAGAGCAAGGGACCTTTGCTGTCGCCGGGTACGTCCTGGGGCACGCGATAGCAAAGGTCCCTTGCTCTCTCTTTGCAGGTCAGGGGAGCAGGGTCGCCTTCAGGGCTTCCAGCAGGTTCGGGGCCAGCTCCGGGTTCTCGATGATCTCGTCGACGGGGACGTCACCCGGTTCTTCGGGCTTTCCGGCACCGCGAAGTCGCATGACGCACGCTCCGGCACCATCCCGCAGCACAGCGGCCACGAGCCGCGCTTCGGTCCGGCGCGGGTGGTCGGCGGCTGCTTGACGCAGGCGTTCGGCATCGGTCTCGGGCACGACCGGAAGCTCGGCTTCGGCATCCGGCGGCAGCACGATGATCTCCTGCGCGAGCGCACAGCCCAGCACCAGATCGGGCCACGCGATCTGCGCGAGGGCCTCACCCAGATCCCCATCCGGCAACGACTCCTGGGCGACCGGGGTCAGCGGGGCCGAGGCGTCGAGTTGTCCGGCCAATTCGGGCTGCTCGTCCAGCAGCGCCGCGGTCGGGACCAGCGCGAACAACTGCGGCGGCTGATCCCATCCTCCGGAGGCGACGAACTCCTCGACTTCGCGGGCCAGGCCGGCCACGCCCTGCTGCTCACTCGGTGCCATTGGCACATCGTTCCAGGCGGTCGGGACCGCGGCCTTCCGAGTCCGGTTTGGGCGGGTTCCGGGAACTTCCGACGGCATCCGTAGAGTTAGAGCATCAGGGGCCGCACGCGGTACGCGCGCCCCCGCGAAAAGTTCACCAAACCAGGAGCGTGTGCAGTGGCCACTCGGCCCCCCGTGAGCCTGCCGAAGCTGTCCCGGCGCAGCCGGATACTGCTCATCATCGCCGCCGTAGTCATTCTGGCCCTGCTGCTGGGCGCGAGACTGCTGGACACCTACGTCGACTGGTTGTGGTTCGGCGAGGTCGGCGCCCGCACGGTGTTCAGCACGGTGCTGATCACCCGCGTGATCTTGTTCTTCGCCGTAGGGCTCTTGGTAGGGGGCTCGCTCGCGGTCAGTCTGATGATCGCGTACCGGTCCAGGCCCGTCTTCGTGCCGGTTTCCGGCAACGACGACCCGCTCGCGCGCTATCGGTCCGCGATCGTCGGCCGGATCCGCCTGTTCGGCATCGGCATCCCGGTGCTCACCGGGCTCATCGCCGGCGCTTCCGCGCAGAGCGACTGGCAGGTGGTGCAGCTGTTCCTGAACGGCACGTCGTTCGGGCAGACCGATCCCGAATTCGGCAACGACGTCGGCTTCTACGCCTTCGACCTGCCGTTCTACAACTGGCTCCTTGGCTGGCTGTTCATTTCGGTCGTCATCGCGTTCTTCGGCGCGCTGATCTCCCACTACGTCTTCGGCGGCATCCGGCTCGCGGGCAAGGGTGGCCAGCTCGCCGGCCCGACCCGGGCGCAGCTCGCCATCACCATCGGCATCTTCGTTCTGCTGAAGGCGGTCGAGTACTTCTTCGACCGCTACAACCTGCTGCTCTCCGACCGGGGAGCGCCGCTGTTCGTCGGTGCGACCTACACCGACCTGAACGCGGTTCTGCCCGCGAAGCTGATCCTGCTGTGCATCTCGGTGATCTGTGCTGTCGCGTTCTTCGCCGGTGCGTTCCTGCGCAACCTGCAGCTGCCCGCGATCGCGTTGGTGCTGCTGATCCTGTCGAACGTGCTAGTCGGCGTCGCGTGGCCCGCGGTGCTCGACCAGTTCTCCGTGAAGCCCAACGCCAACGAGAAGGAATCGGCGTCGATCCAGCGCAACATGGACGCGACACGTCAGGCGTTCGGTCTGACCAATGTCGAGTACAAGGACTACACCGGCAAGTCCGAGGCGACCTCCGCGGAGATCAAGGCGGACAAGGGGACCGTCCCGAACATCCGGCTCCTCGACCCGAACATCCTCAGCGACACCTTCACCCAGCGCGTCGGCCGTGAGAACTTCTACGGCTTCCCGTCCAAGCTGGACATCGACCGCTACACCCTCAACGGTGTCACGCAGGACTACATCGTCGCGGCCAAGGAGATCAAGACCGAGGGCCTCACCGGCAACCAGACGAACTGGATCAACAAGCACCTCGTCTACACACACGGAAACGGCTTCGTCGCCGCGCCGGCCAACACGATCGACCGCGCGCTGAAGGACGCCAACTCCGACGGCGGCTACCCGATCGCCACCACCAGCGACACCCAGAACCCGTCGGGAGCCGGGTCGTCCGACCCGAACAAGCCGGGTATCAAGGTGGATGAGCCCCGTATCTACTACGGCGAGCTCGCGACCGACGCCGCGTACGCGATCGTCGGCGGCACGGCAGGACAGGCGCCCGGCGAGTACGACACCGCTGTCGACCGCGGATACATCTACAAGGGCTCCGGCGGCGTGCCGATCGACAACTGGTTCAACCGGCTCGTCTTCGCCGCTGAATACGGCGAGCGGAACATCCTCTTCTCCGACGCCATCGGCGACGGATCCAAGATCATGTTCAACCGCGAGCCGCGGGACCGCGTCGCGAAGGCCGCCCCGTGGTTGACCCTCGACGGCGACCCGTACCCGGCGGTCGTCAACGGCAAGATCATCTGGATCGTCGACGGCTACACGACGATGAACAACTTCCCGTACGCCCAGCAGACCCAGCTCGGCCAGGCGACCAACGACTCGCTCAGCGGCACCACCCGCCAGGCGAACTCCTCGCTCAACTACATCCGCAACTCGGTCAAGGCCACCGTCGACGCGTTCGACGGCACCGTGACCCTGTACGGGGTCGAGGACAACGAGCCGGTGCTCAACGCCTGGAAGAAGGTCTTCCCGGGTCTGGTCAAGCCGAGCAGCGAGATCTCCCCGGACCTGCGGTCGCACTTCCGCTACCCGGAGGATCTCTTCAAGGTGCAGCGGGAACTCCTGTCGAAGTACCACGTGAACAACCCCGCCGAGTTCTACGCCCAGCAGGCCTTCTGGAGCGTCCCGCAGGACCCGACGCAGGAAGGCGGCGTGAACGCGTCCGCCTCCGGCATCGCCAACCAGCCCGGCTACTACGTCCTGGCCACCGCGCCGGGTGACACCAAGTCGCGGTTCCAGCTCACCAGCTCACTGACCGGTCTCCAACGGCAGTACCTGGCGGCATGGATGTCGGTGTCGTCCGATCCCGAAGACTATGGACGAATGCGGGTCCTGAGACTGCCCACGGGAGCGAGTGGCGCGACCCAGGTGGACGGACCCGTCCAGGTCCAGAACAGATTCCAAAGTGACCCACGGGTCGCGCAGGACCGGACGCTCTTCAACAACCCGAACGTCACGGTCACCTACGGAAACCTGATCACCCTGCCCGTCGCCAACGGCTTCCTCTACGTGGAACCGGTCTACATCCGGCAACGGAACCAGCTGAGTTATCCGCAGCTGGCCCGAGTCCTGGTCTCCTACGGCACCAAGATCGGCTTCGCGCCGACGCTGAACGAAGCACTCGACCAGGTCTTCGGCGCGGGCACCGGATCCGGGGTCACGCCGCCCCAGAGCGGTGGCACACCAGGACCCACGACGCCGCCACCCGGCCCGACGACGCCGCCACCCGCCAGCGGCAACCCTGCGCTCGAGAAGGCCGCAGGCGACATGCACGACGCCTGGACCAAGTACAAGGCTGCTCAGCAGTCGGGCAACTACGCGGACCAGGGCGCCGCTCTCTCCGCGCTCGACGCTGCATACCGGGCATACGAGGCAGCCAAGGCCAACCCGCCGGCGACCAGTGCACCGCCCACCAGCAAGCCCGGAGGGTGACGTCGCTTACCTAAAGGCCCCCTGCTTTGCGCCTGCTCGAAACGCAGGCGTAAAGTAGGGGACACAACGCGGGGTGGAGCAGCTCGGTAGCTCGCTGGGCTCATAACCCAGAGGTCGCAGGTTCAAATCCTGTCCCCGCTACAGAGGTAGGAGGCCCGTGTCTGCGGATTGCGCAGACCGGGCCTCCTTCGTTTTGTCCCCGGGGGTCGAACCCCCGGACCCCCGCCAGGATGGGCTCCGCCCCCTGGACCCCCTGAAGTGGTCGGTAGCGCGGGTGCCTGGGCTACGGGAGTAGCAAGGGACCTTTGGTATCGCGCCGAGGTGGCGGCGGTAGCGGGGGACCTTTGGTATCGCCGGGGGAGCGGGGGACCTTTGCTATCGCGTCGGGGTGGGGGCGACCCAGCAGGCGTAGCCGTCGGGGCGGTAGAGGACGGCGTCCGTGGAGGGCCAGGGCAGGGTCGTGACGAGCTGGGTCGTCAGGCGTGGCGAGCGAGCCTGGGCCCGGGCGGCGTCGACGTGGGACAGGCCGGTCGTCAGGAGCACGAACTCGCCGTTGTGAAAGAGCGTGCTGGGACGAAGAAGCCCGGCTTCAGTCGGGATGTCCTGATCGGCCAGTCGCGAGCCGAGCGCCGGATGCGACGTCCCGTAGGTCGTGTAGCGGATCCCGAGACCGGAGACCATGCCCGACAGATGCCGGTTCACCTCGGGCAGCTCGACCAGGTCGGCGAAAAAGTCGCGAAGCGCGCGAGCCTCGTGAGACCGCGGAGTCAGGCCCAGCTGAGCCGCGACGTTGTGCAGTACTTGAGCGCCGACAGGATGCCGTTCGGCCTCGTAGGTGTCCAGCAGGTCGTCACCGGCCCAGCCGTGCACGGTCGCGGCGAGCTTCCAGCCCAGATTCATGGCGTCCTGCACGCCCAGGTTCAACCCCTGGCCACCCGCCGGGAAATGGATGTGCGCCGCATCGCCCGCCAGCAGGACCCGTCCGACGCGGTAGTGCTCCGCCTGCCGGGCGGCGTCCGAGAACTGTGACGCCCAGCGGATTTCCGACACCGTCGCTGTCTCACCGTACGAGTCGAGCAGGGCCCGCCGGACTTCATCATGCGAGACGGCGGACCGGATGTCCTGGGGCCGCGAGCCCCTGTCGCCGTAGACGAAGCGGTAGAGACCCGGTTCTCCCAACGGAATCAGGCCTTTGAACGTGGTCGCGCCGGTCGGCTCGCCGACGTTCCGCATCGTTCGCCACTGTTTCTGCGCACCGTCAGGGATTTTGTCGAACAGGACGTCCGCGACCACGCCGTAGCCTTCACCGTCCACACCGGGAAAGTCCACGTTCAGTCCTTTGCGTACAACACTTCGAGAACCGTCGCAGCCGACGAGGAACTTCGCGCGCAGCCGGGTTTCGCCACCGTCTGTTCGGTACCGGACAGAGACAGAGTCTTTGTCCTGAACGAAATCGATTACTTCGGCTCCGCGCACCACCTTCGTTCCTTGTGCGGCAAGCCGTTCTTCCAGGTACTCCTCGACCTGTGCCTGCGGAATCCCCAGCTGGAAGGGAAAACGGGTGTCCCAGCAGTGATAGTCGACCGGGATCATCGCGAAGTGTCCGTCCTGCACCGTCGTGAACGAACGCTCTTCGGCACCGTCCAGAAGTCCGCGCAGCTCCAGCATTTCCGCTGTTCGCGGTTGCAGGTTCAGCGCTTTCGACAGTCCGGTGCGCTCGGGAAGCCGTTCCAGCACCACGACGTCGACACCGGCGAGCGCGAGTTCGTGGGCCAGCATCAGCCCGGTCGGCCCCGCCCCGGCCACGACCACGTCCGTCCCCAGGTTGTTCATACCACTCCTTAACAACGTTAAATTGACCCGCGCCCAGCGTGCCCTTAACATCGTTAAATTGTCAAGGTGTCACCGCTGGAAAGAAGGTGGAAAGTGGGTCTGACCAGGCAGGACATCGTCCGTGCCGGGCTGCGGCTGCTCAACGACGTCGGGCTCAACGGGCTGACGCTCCGCCTGATCGCGCAGGAGCTCGGCGTCAAAGCGCCGGCGTTGTACTGGCATGTGAAGAACAAACAAGAGCTGCTCGACGAGATGGCGACACGGATGTACGCCGACGCGATGCCGGGCCGGGTGCCGGAAGGCCTGGGAGAGCGGGAAACCCTCGAGGTGGCGTCACGGAGTATGCGCCGGATGATGCTCGCTTACCGTGACGGGGCAAAGGTCTTCTCCGGGACCTTCATGACGGACGACAGCCTGCTCGGTGACAATCCGCTTCAAGGGCGTGTCGACGCGGGGCTCGAACCGTACCTGGCTGGACGAGCGTTGTTCACCGTTTACAGCTACGTCGTCGGCTTCACGATCGAAGAACAGGCCGTTTATCCGGTTCCGGGCGAACGAGACCCGCGCTACGACGTCACGCCCACCGCGTGGGTCTTCGACGAGGACGTCGAGGGCAGATTCGGTGACGGGCTGACCATGGTGCTCGACGGCGTCTTCGCCTGGCTTGATGACAAAGTTGCGCCATAAAGGCAGGTCAAAGGCCTTTTGAGAAGTTAAGGGCACCCCCCTGAAACCTGGTTTCGCCCCCGTGTAATCTATTAACACAACGACGCGGGGTGGAGCAGCTCGGTAGCTCGCTGGGCTCATAACCCAGAGGTCGCAGGTTCAAATCCTGTCCCCGCTACAGAGAAGAAGAAGCGCGGATCTGCGGAAATCGCAGATC
>NZ_JBHXJK010000076.1:0-11732 GCF_042723255.1 Amycolatopsis thailandensis | reverse complement strand
CTGTTACACACCCGCCCCCCCCTACAGACACTACCCCGCGCCGATCCGCTCAACCCCCACCCCCCCGCTTCTTCTTTTCCCGGTTCTGCGGCGTGCGCCCTCCGGGGCGATCACCCGCTGTCGTTGGTCGGAGCGGGGGACGGGTGCCGCTGTCCGTGGCGAAAGCCGGTCGCGCAGCGTGTTCGGTCCTTTGTGGACAGGCGTAGTCCATTGGGCCGAATGAGCGCATATCACTAGCCACAATGGACAGATGTGCTGACCACAGTGGACACAGGTTCCGAAAAGTGGGACCGTAGAGGATGTGTCCGAATTGAATGCAACAGCCGCCGCACTGCTCGGTCTTCTCCACGACGGTCCCGCCACGGGCGGGCAACTGGTCGCGGGGGCGGGTGAGCGTTTCGGCGCCTTCTTCAGCGTGACCCGCAGCCAGGTGTACCGCGAGCTCCCCGCCTTGTCGAAGGAGGGCCTCGTCCGCCTCGGCAAGCAGGGCCCGCGGTCGAGCCAGCAGTACCTCATCACCGCGGCGGGCAAGAAGGCGTTCAAGACGTGGCTGTCTTCCGAAGCCGGTCCTGACCACCTCCGCAGCCCGCTGATCCTGCGTCTCGTGCACGCCGGCTCGCTGACGGTGAAGCAGCGCTCGACCCTGCTCGAGTCGGCGCGCGCCAGCTACACCCAGCAGCTCGACGAGGCCAAGGCCGCCACCAAGGGGGCTGACGGTCCCTACGCCAAGGCGGTCGCCGAGTTCGCTCAGGCGCAGGCGAAAGCGGCACTGAAACTGCTGGATTCCATCCCCCAGTCCTGACCCGGACAGGTGCCCACGACCGGTTCCCCGCAACCGGTCGTGGGTTTTGCCGTAACCTTGGCCGACGTGAGTGATGAGTTCGATGCGGCACTGAAGGACCTGGCCGGCAAGCTGACGCAGATCGAGTCGGTGATGGACCTGGATGCGCTGCGTGCCCAGGTGGCCGAGCTGGAGGAACAGGCGTCCAGCCCGAACCTCTGGGACGACCCCGAAGCGGCGCAGAAGGTCACCAGCCAGTTGTCCCACCGGCAGAGTGAGCTGCGACGCATTTCCGAGCTGCGGCAGCGGCTCGACGACCTGGGTGTCCTCTATGAGCTGGCCGAGGCCGAGGGCGACTCCGCCAGCGTGGCCGAGTCCGAGTCGGAGCTCACGGCCCTCACCAAGGACATCGACGGCCTCGAGGTCCGCACCCTGCTCTCGGGTGAGTACGACCCGCGGAACGCCGTGGTCACCATCCGGTCCGAAGCGGGCGGCGTCGACGCGGCCGACTGGGCCGAGATGCTGCTCCGGATGTACCTGCGGTGGGCCGAGCGGCACAACTACCCGACGGACGTCTACGACATCTCCTACGCGGAAGAGGCGGGCATCAAGTCCGCCACCTTCAAGGTGAGCGCTCCCTACGTCTACGGCACGCTCTCGGTCGAGCAGGGCACGCACCGGCTGGTGCGCATCTCGCCGTTCGACAACCAGAGCCGTCGTCAGACCTCCTTCGCGCATGTCGAGGTGATGCCCGAGGTCGAGGAGGTCGACCACGTCGACATCCCCGAAAAGGACATCCGCGTCGACGTGTACCGCTCGTCCGGCCCCGGCGGCCAGAGCGTCAACACGACGGACTCGGCGGTGCGGATCACGCACATCCCGACCGGCGTGGTCGTTTCGTGTCAGAACGAAAAGTCGCAGCTGCAGAACAAGGCGGCCGCGATGAAGGTCCTCCAGGCGCGGCTGCTGCAGCGGAAGAAGGAGGAGGAGCGCGCCGAGATGGACGCGCTCAAGGATGGCGGCTCCAGCTGGGGCAACCAGATGCGCTCCTACGTGCTGCACCCGTACCAGATGGTCAAGGACCTGCGGACCGAGTTCGAGGTCGGCAACCCGTCGTCCGTGCTCGACGGCGAGATCGACGGTTTCCTGGAGGCGGGCATCCGCTGGCGCAAGCAGTCCGGGGCCGCGTAACAACCCTGCGTGAGAGAGCAAGGGACCTTTGCTGTCACTTTCCGGAAGAGAGTGACAGCAAAGGTCCCTTGCTCGCTTGGCCGCCGGGACCGGGCTACCCGGGCTTAACGACGGGCATGGGTAGTATGCCGAACCGTGATCCGGCTCGAAGAGGTTTCCAAGGTCTACAAGACCTCGACCCGTCCCGCCCTCGAAAGGGTGTCGGTCGAGATCGACAAAGGTGAGTTCGTCTTCCTGATCGGTCCCTCGGGATCCGGGAAGTCGACCTTCCTGCGTCTCCTGCTGCGCGAAGAGGTGCCGAGCAAGGGTCGCGTCATGGTCTCCAACTTCGACGTCGCCAAGCTCGCCCGTCGCCGGGTGCCGCGCCTGCGGCAGACCATCGGCTGCGTCTTCCAGGACTTCCGCCTGCTGTCGAACAAGACCGTCGCCGAGAACGTCGCCTTCGCGCTCGAAGTCATCGGCAAGCCGCGCCCCACGATCCGCAAGGTCGTCCCCGAGGTACTCGAACTCGTCGGGCTCGACGGCAAGGCCGACCGCCTCCCCAACGAACTCTCCGGTGGTGAGCAGCAGCGTGTCGCGATCGCCCGCGCGTTCGTGAACCGCCCGCTCGTGCTGCTCGCCGACGAACCGACCGGGAACCTGGACCCCGACACCAGCCAGGACATCATGTTGCTGCTGGAGCGGATCAACCGCACCGGCACCACGGTGCTCATGGCCACCCACGACCATTCGATCGTGGACTCGATGCGGCGAAGGGTCGTCGAGCTTCAGCTCGGCAAGGTCATCCGTGACGACGCCCGAGGCGTCTACGGCATCGGCCGCTGACCGGCCCCGCCCTCCTCCGTTACCCACGACTTCCAAGGGACAGCAACCCCGATGCGCGCCAGTTTCGTCTTCAGCGAGGTAGTCACCGGCTTGCGCCGGAACGTCACGATGACCATCGCGATGATCCTCACCACGGCGGTCTCCCTCGCCATGCTCGGCTTCGGTCTGCTGGCCGTCGGAACGATCGACAAGATGAAGGCCAACTTCCTCGCCGACGTCGAGGTTTCGGTCTATCTGGTCAACGACATCAGTTCGGGTGACCCCAACTGCTCGCAGTCCGCCTGCCAGTCGCTGCGCCAGGACCTGCAGGGCAACGACGGCGTCGAGTCGGTCGTGTTCGAGAACCGCGAGCAGTCCTACGAGCGGTTCAAGAAGATGTTCGAGAGCCAGCCGGAACTGCTCGCGCTGACCGGGCCGGAGGCGCTGCCCGCGTCGCTCCACGTCAAGCTGAAGAACCCCGAGCGCAGCCAGGCGATCATCCAGGAGTACACCGGCAAACCCGGCGTCAGCAAGGTCGACGACCAGCAGAAGGCACTGGACCGCGTGTTCAACGCGCTCAACGGTGTGCGGAACCTGGCGTTCGGGGCCGCGCTGATCATGGCCATCGCCGCGCTGCTGCTGATCGCCAACACGATCCAGGTGTCGGCGTTCACCCGGCGCACCGAGGTCGGCATCATGCGACTGGTCGGCGCGACCCGGTGGTACACGCAGCTGCCGTTCCTCTTGGAGGCGGTGGTCGCCGGCCTTGTCGGTGCGCTCATCGGTATCGTCTTCCTGGTGCTCACCAAGGTGCTGTTGCTCGACTTGGTGCTCACCGGTGACGTGTTCCCCGCGGTCGGCATGCTCGAATTGCTGTTCCCGGTGGCACCGATCCTGATCGCCGTCTCGGTCGTCATTTCGGCAATCACCGGCTACGTGACGCTGCGTCTGTACGTGCGCCACTAGCCGCCCGATAACCACCTGCCCGAACACAGAAACTCACGTAGAGTCGCCGCTATGCCCAAGGAACGTGGACACAAGGTGATCGTGTCGAACCGCAAGGCTCGCCACGATTACTCCATCCTCGACACCTACGAAGCCGGTCTCGTGCTCGTCGGTACCGAGGTGAAGAGCCTGCGTGAGGGACGGGCGTCACTGGCCGACGCGTTCGCCACGGTGGACGACGGCGAGGTCTGGCTGCGCAACGTGCACATCCCGGAGTACGTGCAGGGCACGTGGACGAACCACACCCCGCGCCGCACCCGGAAACTGCTGCTGCACCGCCAGGAGATCGAAAAGCTCATCGGCAAGACCAAGGAGAGCGGCCTTTCGCTGGTCCCGCTGTCGATGTACTTCAAGGACGGCAAGGTCAAAGTCGAGATCGCGTTGGCCAAGGGCAAGAAGTCCTACGACAAGCGTCAGGACATCGCCAAACGCGACGCGGACCGCACCATCAGCCGGGCCATGGGCCGGGCGCTGAAGGGCCGGTACAACGATTGATCCACGGACCAGCCTCGGACGCCGAGATCCCCGAGTGGATCTCGGCGCTGGGCATCGACGGACTCGTGGACATCCACCTGCACTTCCTGCCGAAGCCGGTCATGGACAAGGTGTGGGCCTATTTCGACCAGGCCGAGGAGCACTACGGCATGGCCTGGCCGGTGTATTACCGCACGTCGGAAGAAGAGCGGATCGAAACCCTCCGCTCGTTCGGCGTGCGGAAGTTCGCGCCGCTGGTCTATCCGCACAAGCCGGGGATGGCCGAATGGCTGACGTCCTGGGCGTTGGAGTTCGCCGAACGCGTCCCGGACGCCGTGCCGACGGGCACGTTCTACCCCGAACCGGCAGCCCTGTCCGTTGTGGACGGTGCGCTGCGGGCGGGCGCCCGCTGTTTCAAGGCGCACGTCCAGGTCGGCGCCTACGACCCGCGTGACGAGCTGCTGGACGGCGTCTGGGGCGCGCTGGCGGACGCGGGTGTCCCGGTGGTCGTCCACTGTGGACACGGACCGTTGAAGGGTGCCTACACCGGGCTACGGCTGTTCGAAGAGATCCTCGTCCGGCATCCGAACTTGACGCTGGTGCTCGCACACGCCGGCATGCCGGAGATCGATTTCGCGTTCGAGCTGGCCCGGAAGTATCCGCGAGTGCATCTCGACACCACGATGGTCGGGGTCGAGTTCACCCTGCGCGGCAACCCGCTCCCGCAGGATTGGACGGATCTGCTGGCGGAATTCCCGGATCGCGTCGTGCTCGGCACCGACTTCCCCAACATCCCGTACTCGTACGCCACACAGCTGCAGGCGATCGCCGGCTGGGCGGCCGACGATCGCCTTGGTGAGCCTTTCCTGCGGGCGGTGCTGCACGACACCCCCGCGAAACTGCTCAGCGTTTGAGCTGCGCCACCTCGGTGACCGAGACCGCGCGGCCGAGCAGCCGCGCCCCGAGCTCCGTGACCTGGATCTGCTTACCCGCCAGGAGAAATCCGCCGGTCGCCAGTGCCACCCACGGTGCCGGACCCTGCGTGAGACCGTCGCTCAGCGGGGCGAAGCCGTGCGCGGCCAGCCCGAGCAGGCCGCCGGCGATCGCGAGTCCGGCCAAGACGAGCTGAGGCGTCTGCGCTGTCGAGGCGGGACCAGAGCTCCGCGTTTCGAAGCGGGCGAACAGCCGCAGGAGACCGAGGAGCACCAGGCCACAGGCGCCGAGCCAGGCGGGGACCATCGTCAGCCACAGCACGGAACCCGGTTCCGGAGTCTCGTAACCCAGGCCGTAGACCGCGACACCGGAGACGACGATCAGCGCCGGCATGTGCCACAGGTAGACGCTCATGAACCGCGGGCCGATCCACTTGAGAGCGGCGTCCAGGTTCGGACGGGAGGCCAAGGCGTTCAGCTGCGGCTTGAAGGCCAGCAGGAGACCGATCTGGCCGATCGCGAGGAAGGCCAGCAGCACGGTGGGCGGGCTCATGTTCGACACCGGCGCGCCCGGCATGCCGATCATGCTGGCCGGGTACGGTCCGAAGGCGACCATCAGCGCGGTGATGCCGAACCCGATGCTTGCCATGCCCAGGGCGGCGTTGCGGCTCAGCGAGCCGAGACGGCCCTGCGTGTAGTGGAAGCCGAGCTGGTGCACGGCCATCCAGACGAAGATCGCGTTCGCGAAACCGATCAGGCCGAGGTCGTTGAAGCGGGCGACGTCGACGAGGACGGCGGCGGCGAGCATGACCAGCGGAACTTTGAGGCCCCAGCGGCGATGCGCGGTGGCCATCAGCGGCGTGAGCAGCACGGTGAGCACGTACACGGCCAGGAACCACAGCAGCTGGGCGGCGATCGCGCCGCCGACCTGCAACGGCTGCTCCGGGATGCCCATCCCGCGCAGGATGTCCGGGACGAACAGCCAGACGGCCACCAGCGGCAGCACCGGGATCATCAACCGCTTGAGCCGGGCCGCGAGCCAGGAACGGGAACTTTCGGCGCGTCCCAGGGAGATCAGGTTCGCCGCCCCACCGGCGAAGAAGACCAAGGGCATCACTTGCGACAGCCAGGTGACGACCCACCAGCCAGGGGTCGCGAGGGCGTTCCCGGTGGACAACTTGCCGTCGGCGTAGGAGAGCACCGGCATTCCCCAGTGCTGGACCACGACCGCGAGGATCGCGACCGCTCGGACGATGTCCAGGAACCTGTCCCGGCCCTGTTTCTGGCTTGTGTGCATGGAAAGAAGCCTGGTGCTTTCCATGCCCGGAAACAGCAGTGCGTGCCGCCGTATCGGTCTTCCTGTTTTCGTCCGTCGAAGGTGGAGTTTTCCCTACCCCACACCGTCGGGTTCGGGCTCGGGCCGTGGCGCGGGCTCCGGGACCGGGGCGGAGCACAGCCGGAATTCCCAGCAGTCGTCCTCGGCGCGGCCGAGTTCGTACCGGGTTTCGATCTTCGGCCCGTCGTGCAGATGGACGTGTTTGAGCACGGTGCCCGCGATCGGTTCGGTGTCACCGAGTTCCTGGACGCGGCCGTCGAGAGGGCCGCCGAAGAAGCGGACACGGTGGGAGGGCCGGTCGGTCATGGGTCCTCCTCGGTTCGACTCGTCTCTCACCACCAGTCTGCCCATGTTAGGTGAGTGACGGCGTCGCCACCAAGAGCTACTTCAGCGTCCTAAGTAAGTGAGCACCGCGCGGACCCGGCGGTGTTCCACCGAACTCGCTTCGAGGCCGAGCTTCGAGAAGATGTTGCCGATGTGCTTCTCGACGGCGCCGTGCGAGACGACGAGCGAGTTCGCGATCGCGGTGTTCGACAGGCCCTGCGCCATCAGCCCCAGTACCTCGGATTCGCGGGCGGTGAGCGCGTCGAGCGGGTTCTTGCGGCCGCGCGCCATCAGCTGCGCGATGACGTCCGGATCGATGGCCGTGCCGCCGCCGGCGACACGTTTGACCGCGTCGAGGAAGTCGCCGACGTCCGCGACGCGTTCCTTGAGCAGGTAACCGACTCCGCCCGCGCCGCCGGACAGCAGCTCGACGGCGTAGCTCTCTTCGACGTACTGGGAAAGCACGAGAACGGGCAGACCGGGGACGGCTTCACGGGCGCCCAGCGCCGCGCGGAGACCTTCGTCGGTGAACGTGGGCGGCATCCGGACGTCGACGATCGCGAGATCCGGCCGGTGCTCCTTGACCGCGCCGAGCAGGTCGTCGCCGTTGTCCACGGCGGCGACGGTCTCGATGTTCTCGTCGGCGAGCAGGCGGATCACCCCCGCGCGCAACAGCACAGCGTCTTCGGCGATGACGACCCGCATCCTGCCCCCAGGTTCGTGAGTGAACGGCAGGGCCTATTCACTCACGAACGGGTCACCACTGGCACGGCAGGTCGGCGCGAATCACCGTCGGGCCACCCGGCGGGCTGACGACGGTGATCACGCCGTCGATCGTGGCCGCGCGGTCGGCGAGCCCGGCGAGCCCGCCACCAGGACGGACTTCGGCGCCGCCGTGACCGTTGTCGGTGATCTCGACGATCACCATCGAGTCGGTGCGCCACACCTTCACGCCCGCTTCGGTCGCGCCCGAGTGCTTCGCGATGTTCGTCAGCGTTTCGCCGACGATGAAGTACGCCGTCGTCTCGACCGCGGCCGGCGGACGGGGTTCGACGTCCACCTCCACGTCGACGTGGATCGGGGATTTCGCGGCCTGCGCGGAAAGCGCCGCGTCGAGGCCACGGTCCCCGAGCACGGCCGGGTAGATGCCCCGGGCGAGATCGCGCAGTTCCGACACCGCCAGCTTCGCGTCGAGGTGCGCCTCGTCGATCAGTTCGCGCACGGCGTCCGGGTCCTGGTCGAACTTCGACTTCGCGCGGCCCAGGCTCATCGCGACCGCGACCAGTCGCTGCTGGGCGCCGTCGTGCAGGTCGCGCTCGATGCGGCGGCGTTCGGCCTCGGCGGCGTCGACACCGCGAGCCCGCGATGCTTGCAGCCGCTCGGCCTTCTGCTCCAGCTTCTGGGTGCGGTTCGGGCCGAGCAGGGAGAACGCGAGGTTGCCGTGCAGCCAGCCGATCCACGGGGTCACCCAGATCGCCATCGGCAGCAGCACGATCGACGCGATCGCGATCGGGAACTCGACGCAGGCCAGCGGGAACGCCACCATCAGGTAGGCGAGGTCACGCCACGTCGTCGGGTCGGTCAGCCGGGTCAGCCAGCGTTTGACCAGCGAAAGCCCTTCGACGGGGAGACGCTCGACAGGCTCCAGGGGAGTTTCGAGCATCTTCCGTGCCCAGCCTCGCTCCCGGTCGGCGGACCAGCGGATGAAGTTGGTCGTGGCCATGAGGATCGGGAAGCCGATCCACACCACCGCCGTCCCGATGCCGACCGCCAGGCCGACGATGATCAAGACGAACTGGAGCAGCCGGAACAAGAAGCTGACGAACATGTAGACGATCGACCTCAACGGCCGCGGCCGCGGGATGTCGACGTGCTGTACCTGCTGATCGATCGTCATCCGCGCACCGTGCTCATCGTCGGAACCTCGCCCCATGAATCCTCCAGACGGCGGCGCTGGGCGTGAGTCGGCCCGAGCAGCGCCGCCGCCAGCCGGGCATGTAGCCCTGCCAGCGCCTTCGTCAACGCTACCGACAGGGCGACGCACAACACGCCGAGAGCCGCCCAAGGCAGCGCCGAGACCGTCGAGTCGACGGTGAACCACGCGTTCTCCCAGTTCGGGAAGCGATACTCGCCGCCGGGCAGGAAGCGGTAGTAGATCGGCAGGCCCGCGAGCCCGAGACTGGTCGACCAGAACACCGCGACCAGCACGAACTCGATGATCCCGAGCGGGAAGAGCAGGAAGAAGTAGCCGAGGTCCCGCCAGGTCGAGCCGTCCTTCAACCGCGCCTTCCAGCGCACCGACTGGGCGCCGGCGGGCAGCGGGAGGTACGGCAGGTCGATGTAGCGGTCGAGCAGCGCGTACACCCTGGCGCGCTCCATCCGGGCCGCCCCGCGGACGGTCAGGATCACCACCGCGAGGATGGGCAGCCCGATCCAGACGATCGCCGTGCCGATCCCCGCCCAGATGAACGCCATCAGGAGCGCGAAGGCGCACACGCCCATCGGCAGGTTCATCAGCAGGTAGACCAGCGAGCCGCCGAACGACGGATCGGACCTGCTCAGCTCCCGCTCGGCCGCTAGCGAACTCATGGTCGTGCTCCTCTCCTGATCGAGGAGACAAGCATCGCGCGCAGGGGCGCCCGGTGACATGGTGCCCACGGGCATCTCCCAGGTGGGGCTAGCCCCACCTGCGGGATTAACCCGGTTGCCGACCGCGTTATGATGTACAGGTTGTGTCCCACCAAGGGGGTGAACGGTTTCGACTTTGGACGTTGAATCAGGAGAAGCGTGCCGGTGCAGGCGAGAGACCACCGTAAGCGTCATCGCAAACCAATAAGCGCCGAGCCTAAGAGCCAGCGCGAGTTCGCTCTTGCTGCCTAAGCAGTAGAGCAACTCTGTCGGTCCGGGGTCGCCTCCGACCCGGTCACCGGCATCAGCTAGGAGGCTTACCGCCACACTCGGCTGCGGGGTGTGGTTGGGAATCAAACAGTGGCTGGGCTCGTCACTTCAGCTTGTTCGCGTGACTGAAGGGGCCAAGTAGAGACATAGCGGACTGCGCACGGAGAAGTCCTGGTGATACGCCAGAGGACCCGGGTTCAATTCCCGGCACCTCCACCGTCTGGCCGAAGCGGCCCCATCCATCCGGGTGGGGCCGCTTCTTGTTTCCAGTTTCGTCATGTGGCTCGCGCAGCGGCGTAGCACCGTCGGCGCTCTCGGTCCCAGATGGTCACCTCGTCGAGGTCGCTGTATTCGGCTCGCAGCCGCCGAGCGAGTACATAGAAGCCGGAACTAGGTCGTCCGCTCTCCTTGGAGACGACGAGAGCGCTCCAGAGTGGGTCGCCTTGACCCTCAGCGCGGGTCGACGCTTGATCGAGGAACTGGCCGAGGTGGTCGGGACGCACGCCGATTCGCCTGCCCAAGGGTGCGTACTGAATCAGCCCTTCGCCGGATGCGACCCCGTAGAGGATGTCCGAGATGCGGTCGACGCGGTCCATCGTGAAGGTCTCAGGCATTGACCGTCCTGTGTTCGTCGGGAACTTTTGCTCGCATAGCGTCGCTTGGGCGCTAGTCGGCGTTACGGCCGCGCGGTACCCGAGAGCAATCGGAGTGATCTTCGTCGGTTAAGGAATTCACTGCTCCAGACACAAGATGGTTTGGTGCGGAACTCTGGTCGTCAGACGATCTTTGGAGAATTTTCTGAATCACGGAGAGTAGCTAAATCAAGGTCGATTTCATCTCGATTCACCCTCAATGGTGATCTTGGTTGGGCGAGGTGTCATGCTGAGTGTCCGACCATGGCCCTCTAACGAAACGACCCCGTGTCGCCGGAGGGCCGGAAGAAGGTGGCAGATGACCTGGGCCAGGCACTCCAGTCGTCCCGATCCCGCAGAAGACCAGAGCCGGATGGCCGGTGTGCGCGCGGAGGAAGAAGTCCGCCTCACCCTGCAGAACGGCAGAGCCGCCAGGACTGTCGCGGGGCATGCCTCGGACGCCATCGACTGTGCGGAACTACTGGCGATGCTCGGGCTCGAAGGAGTCCAGAAGAAGCACGTTCAGCGCACCTGACCCCCGATCCGAGTGGTCAGTTCGGCCGCGGTCAGGCGGACCTCTTCGGCCAGCTCAGGCCAAGTTTCCTCGCAGCCCTCGGCCCCCGGGCAGAGATGGCGGAGGGTCACGCTGATCGCGGCCATCGGCCGGCCGCCGTGATCGAAGACCGGGCAGGCGACCGAGGCGAATCCTTCGGTGACATGGCCGTCTTCGACCGCCCAGCCGAGTCTGCCTTCCGCGTTCAGCGTGCGGCGCAGTTCGGCGAGCGTGCGCGGGCCGCGGCCGGTGCGCAGGACGAACGCCGACGCGGCCGGGAAGAGCGCGCGCACATGGGGCGAGAGCAGGTGCCGCAGGATCGCCCTGCCTGAGGCTGTGAGCTGCCCCGGCAGCCGGACGCCGACCTCGGTCACCAGGGTTTCCGGGCGGGTGGGTCGCTCCTTGACCAGGTAGAGCGACTCGTTGCCGTGCAGTACGCCGAGATGCGCGGTGTGGCCCACCCGGTCGGCGAGTTTGCGCAGCAGCGGGACCGCGAGCCGTTCGAGTGGGTCGTGCCGCAGGTAGGCCGAGCCGAGTTCGAACGCGGCGATGCCGAGGCCGTACCGGCGCTCGGCGGGCAGGTGTGTCACGAAACCGGCGGCCTCCAGCTCGGCGAGCAGGTGATATGTCGTCGAACGCGGGAGGCCGAGTTCGCGCGCGATCGCGGCCGCCGACACCGGGCCGGGACGGGCGGCGAGCGCGCGAAGGATGCCGAGGCCGCGTCTGAGCGCCGGTACTTCGCTGCTGTCACCCACGTCGACCTCCTGTTCCTCCGGCGGCGGGAGCAAGGGACCTTTGCTCT
>NZ_JBHXJK010000075.1:36982-40879 GCF_042723255.1 Amycolatopsis thailandensis | reverse complement strand
GCACGGGCAACTACCGCATCCAGAGGACGAAACGCGTTCTCAGGAACTTCGGCACTCCGCGACCGGCGCGTCCCCGCCGTCGTCACCGGTGGTCGCGATGAAGCCGAACGTGGTCGTCCCGCCTGCGGGCAGTACCGCGTTCCAGTCCACTTCGGACACTCGCACCCGGTCGCCGTCCTGAGCGAGGGAACCGTTCCACAGATTCGCGATCTTGGTACCCGGCGGCAGGGTCCAGCTGACCTCCCAGCCGGTGAGGCGGGTGTCCTGGGGGTTCCGGACGGACACGCGGATCTCCGAGCCGCCGGGCCAGCGGCTGGCCACTTCGTAACGCGCTTCGCACATCGGCTTCGCGGCGGGAGCGCTCGCGGCGGGAGCGGCCGGCGCCGCCACCGGGACATCGGGTGCGTCGTCGACCAGGAGGATCCCCGCCAGGACACCACCCGCCACCACCACGCCGCCCGCGATGGCGAACGGCAGCCGCGAACGGCGGGTGGGCGCGGGAAGCCGTTTCGTACCGGCCAGGATCGCCGGACGGCCGTCGGCGACGGCGCTGAGCATCCGTTCGGCCTCGGCCATGTCCGGCCGCTCCCCGGGGTCCCGCCGCAGCAGCCGCAGCAGGACGTCCGTGAGCGGGCCGGTGGCGCGTGGAGCGGTGATCTCGCCGCGCGCGACCCGTTTGAGGAGCGCGATCTGGTTGCCGTCGGTGCCGAACGGCGGCGCGCCTTCCAACGCCGTGTAGAGCGTGGAGCCGAGAGAGAAGACGTCCGACGGGTAGCCGGGTTCCTCGCCGTCCGCGACTTCGGGGGAGAGGAACGCCGGAGTGCCGACGACGAGGCCGTCACCGGTCATGGTGCCTTCGCCCGTGGCGTGGGACAGGCCGAAGTCGGCGATCTTCGCCTGGCCGTCCCCGGTGATCAGGATGTTGTTGGGGGTGACGTCCCGGTGCAGGATGCCGTCCTCGTGGGCCGCCGCCAGCGCCGACGCGATCTGTGCGCCGAGCTCCGCCACCCGGCCGGCGGGGAGCGGGCCGTCGTCGGCGAGGAGTTCCGTCAGCGGCCGTGACGGCAGGAACTCCATGACCAGGAACGGGGTCCCGTCCTGTTCGGCGACGTCGTACACGGTGACGGCGTGCGGATGCTTGAGCCGCGCGGCGACCCGGGCCTCCCGCATCGCGCGCACGATCGACCGGAACGGGGCATCGTCGCGCGAGTTGTCCGGCAGGAGCTGCTTGACCGCGACCGTGCGGTCGAGCCGTTCGTCCCGCGCCCGCCACACCACGCCCATCGCGCCCCGGCCGACTTTGCGCTCCAGCCGGTACCGCCCGGCAATGATGGCATCCCGGTTCACGGCACAACTGTATCCGCTAGGGCAGCGGAACCTCCTCGACCGGCGCACCGGCCGCCGTGAGCCAGGCCTCGGCGAGCAACCGGTGTCCGAGCGGGCTGGGGTGGACACCGTCCGGGGCCAGCGTCGCCGCCCCGTGTTCGGCCGCCGCGCGCGGCATGAACAGATCCGCGCGGATCAGCCGCGCGCCGAATTGGGTGGCCACGTCGATCGCGGCTTCGATCCGGGGCGCCAGATCGCCTTCCCATTCTTGCTGTTCCGGCTCCACCGGCAGCAGGAACGGCGTGATCACGTACAACTCGGCAGGGAGGTGCTGCCGAGCACTGGCCAGCAGCCGGGTGTAGGCGGCGCGGAATTTCCCGATCGGGCTCGGCAGGCCGCGGTCGAAGGTCCGCCAGGTGTCGTTGATGCCGATCTTCACCGTCAGCACCGTGGGGCGCGCCGCGAGGACGTCGGTGGTCCAGCGGGCTTCCAGGTCGTAGATCCGGTTGCCGTTGACGCCCCGGTTGATCACCTCAGGCCCGCCACCCAGCAGTTCCGCGATCTGCCGGACGTAGCCCTTGCCCAGTGACGCCGGATCGGTGCGGTCGCGGCTGGAGTCGGTGATGGAGTCACCGGCGAACAGCAGCCTGTCGGCTTCGGTGTACTTCACGCGCCCGCCTCGATCAGCTTGCGCAGGGAATCGGCCTCGCCGGGGATCAGGTCGGGATCGTTGTCCGGGACGAACTCCAGCAGCGCGTCGAACGGGCGTCCGGCGTTGGAGAGCAGCCCGAACGCCGCCGTCCACAGCTCCGTCCTGGCGGTCAGCGGATGCCGCTCGTTGCTGGGCCACCACGAGAACACGTGCACCGCGCGGACACGTTCGAGGACCAGCTCAAGGCCGGCCAGCGCTTGCTCGTCCGGCAGGTCCTGCGGTGGCTGCCAGTAGGTGCCGAGGTTGTCGCGGCCGACCTCGTCGAGCAGCCGGACGGTCGATTCGGCGGTGTCGGTCAGGGTCCCGCCGTGGAACTCCAGGGCGACCTCCAGCCCGTGTTCGTTCGCGACGTCGGCGGCCTCGCGGAGACCGGCGACGACCTGCTCGCGTTCGTAGGAGTCGACGTCTTCGGAACCCGCCTTGCCCGCCCACACCCGGATCCGGGACGCGCCGAGCCGGACGGCGGTGGCGGCGATCTCGCCGAACTTCCCGGACTCCACCGGGGTGGCACGGAAATAGGAACCGTAGGAATCGCAGGTCAGCCCGTGCCGCGCCATGGCTTCGAACGCGCGCTCGGCCGCCCAATCGTCGCCGGGGCGCACATGGACGTCGGCACCCCACTCGATCACTTGCAGCCCGGCCTCTTCGGCGCGACGGGCCACCTCGTCGGCGTCCAGCCGTCGCAGCGTCACCGAACACAGTCCCGGGCGGATCATTTTCCCTCCAACGGTTGAGTGCTTTCCCGCAGCACGACCTCACCGGTGATCGGCTTGACGCGGGGACTGGCCGCGCGGTCGTCGAGGATGAAGTCGAGGGCCTGCTCGCCCATGCGCTCGATCGGGACGCGCACGGTGGACAGCGAAGGCCTTATGTCGCGCAAGGTGATGATGTCGTCGAAGCCCGCGATCGCGATGTGCTCCGGTACGTCGAGGCCGTGGTCGCGGCAGGCGGCCATCGCGCCGACGGCCATCACGTCGTTGACCGCGAAGACACAGCCCCGGAAGCCGCTTTCCAGCGCTCGCACCATCGCCGCGTAACCGCCGTCGCGGGTGAATTCCGCGTGCAGGACATGGTTCGCCGGCAGGGAGACACCGTGGTGCGCGAGGCCGTCGCGGAAGCCGAGGACGCGATCGCGTGAGGTCAGCAGTCCGGGCGGCCCGGCGAGGACGAGGAAGTCGCGGTGCCCGATCCCGGTGAGCCGTCCGGCCAGGGCGGCCGCCCCGGGCCCGTTCTCCAGCATGACGGTGTCGAACGGCAGTTTCCGCTGCCCGATCACCACGACCCGGCCGTCGGCGGCCTCGAACGCCTTGAGCTCTTTGGTCAGGTTCCGTTGCAGGGCACTGTCTTCATTGCGCGACCCGGCCAGGATGACCGCTCGCGCCCGTTGCCCGCGCAGGGTCGTGACGTACTCGAGTTCCTTCTCCGGCCGGTTCTCCGTGCTCGCGATGGTGACCGTGAGCCCGTGCCGGGCGGCCACGCGCATGACCCCGGAAGCGATCGAGGAGAAGTACGGGTCGACGATGTCGTGCACCAGCAGCCCGACGACGTTGCCGCGCCCGCGGGCCATCGCCTGTGCGGGCACGTTCGCCGTGTACTGCAAGCGTTCCGCGGCCTGGAGCACCGACTCCCGCAGAGTCCCGCTGACCTGTCTGGTCCCGCCGTTGAGCGCTCTCGACGCCGTCGCGAGCGACACTCCCGCCTCACGGGCGACGTCGGCCAGGGTGGCCGAACCGGCGGCGCGCTGCGGCATGGTTCCTCCTCGGTGGTGCGGTGGGGGGCAGAGCCGCGGGGCGGGAGCAACGGCAGAGAGACCGCCCTGGTGGTACGGTCACATTATTAGAAAAAAATACAGCCCCACA
>NZ_JBHXJK010000075.1:0-36972 GCF_042723255.1 Amycolatopsis thailandensis | reverse complement strand
GGGGGGGGGGCTGGGGCTTGGTCCCTCCTGGGGGGTGGGGTGGGCCCCCGCGGGGGGGGGCTGCCGCCGGCTTCCCCCCGGCTCTGTTGTCGACCGCCTGGATGTCGACCGCTTGGCTACGCCGCGCCGGGGCCGACGTCCGCGGTGGTGAGCGGCCGGTTCGCGATGGCGGCCGTCGAGTACTCGTCGGCGCCGACGTCACGCTTGCTGCCGCGGGACTGACCGTCGATGTCCAGCGTGACCGGTGCGGGCGACAGGGTCGCCGCGTCGATCGCGGGGCTGCCCGCGGCGAGCCGCGAGACGCCGTCGGTGCCCTGCACGAGCTTCGGGTCGACCCGCTGGAAGGCGCCGGCCGGGATGTTCCCGTTCCCGGCCGAGCCCCACAGGATGTTCCCGGACCACGTGAAGTTGCCCGTGGTGCTCATCGCGACCAGGTCGCCGTTGCCGCCGACGAAGAGGTTGTCCGAGATCGTGCAGTCGCGCGGTTCGATCGTCCGCTTGGTCTCGCCGGAGAGCGTGCTGCTGTTGTTCAGCAGCGTGTTGTGCGCGATGAGCACGCGGTCCGCCGCGTCGTTGCCGCGCCGCGATTCCTTCGATTCACCCGGGAAGTGGTCCCGGACGGAGCCGCTGCCGACGACCAGCGCGTTGCTGGACAGCCCGGCGACGTAGTTGTTGAGGATCTTGTGGTCGTTGCCGTAGATCCGGATGCCTTCCTTGCCGCCGAGGATGAAGTTGGATTCGACGACGGTCTTGTTCCCGTGGCGCAGCACGATGCCGCCCAGGCTGTTCCGGATGGTGTTGTTGCGGATGAAGTTGCCCGACGACTTGACCGAGATCGCCTCCGGGTCGCCGTTCGCGCGTTCGAACAGGTTGTACTCCACCGTGGCGCCGGCGGTGCTCAGCGCACGCGGGCTGACGCCGAGCCGGATCGGCTCGCCGCCGTTGTCCCCGGCGAAGGTGTGGTCGGAGAAGTAGTTCCGCAGGACGTGGACGCCCACCGCCATCTTGTCTTCGTCCGCGCCCTCGATGCAGAGCATGACGCCGAGCGTGGTCTTGTGGTGGAAGTGGTTGCGGTCGATCTTGCTGTAGTCGGCGCGGACCATCACCCAGTGCAGGTCCGTGATGTCGGCGAACTGGAGATCGTTGCGAGTCAGGCGGATCCGGGAACAGTTCGGCGGGATCTCCAGCGTGGTGCTCTGCCGGAGATTGAACCCGCTGATCGTGACGCCGGTGGAGTCGTCGAAGACGAAGCTCTGCTCACCGTTCAGGGTCACCCCGCCGGTGGACTGGGCGACGATGGTGATCGGCTGGTCCTTGGTGCCGCGCTTGCCCTTGATGCTGATCGGCTTGCCCGTCGGCACGGTGTAGGTGCCGTTGTTCACGGTGATGACCGCGCCCGCGGCCGCCGAATTGATGGCGTTCTGCAGTTCGGTCAGCGAGCTGACGTTCAGCGCGCACAGCCCGTGCGGCTTGGCCGACGCCGTTCCGGCGGTGACCCAGGGAACGGTGACCAGCGCGGCGCCGAGAGTGGCGCCGGTGAGGAACCTTCTGCGATCCATGATGCCTCCGTGCTCAATCGGTGGGGAGGGTTTCCGCGGCGGCGGGGCTGGTGAGGAACAGCTCGATCACCGGGACCGGGGTGTCCGGTTTCCGGATCGGGAGCTTGAGGGTGAGCGTGCCTTCCGGCTGCCCGCCCATCTGGGTGTTCTGCGCGGTCTGCCCGGGCTCCGTGTGCACCACCCGGATTTCCGAGGCGTCGTCGAGCAACTGGGCGTAGCGCACCCGTCCGGCGAGACCGGGCAGGTGGACGTGGTTCATCGGCCAGCTGAAGAGGTGCAGGTAGAGCCGGTCTTCACGCTGGGTGTAGCGGCCGTCGGCGGGCGGGGTGAACTCGGCGGGGCCGCAACCGCGGATGGACCGTTCGTGCCGGTCCATCCAGCGGCCGAGTTCGGCGAGCACCTCGTGCGCCCGCGGATCGATCTCGCCCCGGCCGTTCGGCCCGACGTTGAGCAGCAGGTTCCCGTCCTTGGACACGCCGTCGACGAGCATCCGGATGAGCAGTTCGGGGCTCTTGTAGTCGAGGTTGTCGCGGTCGTAACCCCAGCTGCCGTTGAGGGTCTGGCACGCCTCCCACACCACGGGGACGCCGTCGCGGGTCATCGGCCCGGACGGCTGGTACTGCTCCGGGGTGATGAAGTCGCCGGGGATGCCGGTGCGGTCGTTGACCAGGATGCCGGGCTGGAGTTCGCGGACCAGCGCGAGCAGGCCGGGGGAGTCCCAGTCGTCCGGCCCCTTGCCGCCCCACCATTCCTTGCGGCCCTGGTAGGAGAAGTCGAAGAACAGGTAGTCGATCTTGCCGAAGCGGGTGAGCAGTTCACGGACCTGGCCGTGCAGATAGAGCTGGTACTCGGCGATGTCGGCGTACTGGTGCGCCGCGATGTACTCCTGGTCGTCACGGCGGGGATGGGTGCCGTCGACGGGGAACGCGGGGTGGTGCCAGTCGATCAGCGAGTGATAGAAGCCGACCTTCAAGCCCTCTTCGCGACAGGCGTCGACGAACGGTTCGAGCAGATCCTCGCCGTACGGGGTGTTCGTCACCTTGAAGTCGGTGAGATCGCTGTCCCACAGGCAGAAACCGTCGTGGTGCTTGGTGGTGAGCACGACGTAGGTCATGCCCGCGTCCTTCGCCGCGCGAGCCCACGAACGCGGGTCGTACTTGTCCGGTTCGAAGTGGTCGAAGTAGACCCGGTACTGCTCGTCGGTCAGGTTTTCGCGGTTCTGCACCCATTCGTGGCGGGCGGCCAGGGAATACAGTCCCCAGTGGACGAACATCCCGAGCCGGTCGTGGGTGAACCAGGCGGTGGAACTCACTGCAGGATCGCTCCTCGAGTTTGTGGGTCAGCCCTTGAGCGCGCCCGAGGCGAGGCCGCGGACGAACGAACGCTGGAAGAACAGGAACGCGGCGACCGAGGGCAGCAGCGCCAGCAGCGACGCCGCCATGATCACGCCGGGCGTCACGTCCGCGTCGATGCGCAGGGTGCGCAGGGCCAGCGGCAACGTGTAGGTCGAGGCGTCGGACGAGACCAGCATCGGCAGCAAGTACTGGTCCCAGATCATCGTGAAGCCGAAGACACCGATCACGCCGAGCGCGGGCTTGCACATCGGCAGGATGATCTGCGCGAAGATCCGCAGGTCGCCCGCGCCGTCGATGCGCGCGGCCTCTTCGAGCTCGCGGGGCACGTCCTTCATGAACTCGGTCATCACCAGGATCGAGAAGGCCCACGCGCCGAGCGGCACGATCATCCCGGCCAGGCTGCCGATCAGGTTGATGTGCACCACGGGAAGGTCGGACAGGATCAGCGACAGCGGGATCGCGAGGATCTCCTCCGGCAGCATCAGCGTCGCCAGGATCGCGACCAGCACGAAGGTCATGAAGCGGAACTTCTTGCGTGCCAAGGCGTATCCGGCGAGCACGGAGATGACGACCTGCAGCAGCAGGCCGAAACCGACCACCAGGAACGAGTTCAGCAGGTACAGCCCGACGCCGTGGTCGAACGCGATGCCGAAGTTGTCCAGAGTGGGGCTCGACGGGACGACGCTCAGCGCCGTCGGGTCGGACACGTCGCTGAACGCGCTGACCAGCAGCGCCAGCAACGGGCCGGCGAACACCACCAGCAGCAGGGCGTACACGGCGTACTTCAGGATCCGTCCGCCCGGCGACTTGACGGCGTCGAGGCCGAGCGCCGAATCGTTGGCCGCGGTCATGCGTCTCGCCTCCGTCGGAGCACCTGGACGAACAGGGTCAGCACGAGCGTCGCGAGGAACAGCAGGACCGCTCCCGCCGCGCCGACGCCCAGCCGGTTCTGTTCCAGTCCGAGTTTGTAGATCAGGGTCATCGCGACTTCCGTGGAGCCGTTCGGCCCGCCGTTGGTCAGCAGGAACACCTCGGTGAACACCCGCAGGCCGCGGATCGCCGCGAGGACGAACAGGATCGAGAACACCGACCGCAGGCCCGGCAGCGTCACGTGGAGGATCTTGCGCCAGCGCGAGGCACCGTCCACAGTGGCCGCTTCGTAGAGCCCGCGGTCGATCCCGGCGAGACCCGCGAGGAAGATCATCATGTCGTACGGGGCGCCGCGCCAGATGCCGGTGATGATGACCGAGACCATCGACGTGTCGGGATCGTTGATGAAGCCCGACGGTCCCAGCCCGACCAGGCCGAGGATGGAGTTCAGCATCCCGTCCTCGGTCGGGTGGTACATGATCCGCCAGAGTTCGGCGACCACCGCGATCGGCACGACCACCGGCAGGAACGCCGCCGACCGCAGGAACTTCAGCCGCTTGCTCTGGCCCTCCATCAGCAGGGCGAGCGCGAGGCCGATGACCATCGACCCCGCCGTCTGGCCGATCGCGATCACGACGGTGTGCCAGATCGCAGAGTGGAACGCCTCGTCACCGAGGACGGTGCTGTAGTTCTCCCCGCCGACCCACTGGTTGCCCAGGTACGGCTGGACGTCCTGAAAGGACATCGTCACCGCGGTGATCATCGGGATGAACTTGAAGTACACGAACAGGATCAGGGCGGGGGCCAGGAACAGCCACGGCGTCCACCACTTCCCGTCGCGGTCGCTGCGCCTGCGGGCCTTCGGCGCGGGCGTCCGCTTCACGGCGGGACGGTCCGCGCCGACGGCCGCCGGCTTGGCGTGATCTACGGTCATGACGCGCTGATCCCCTGTTGCTGCAAGGTCGCGGTGAGCTTCGTGTCGAGTTTGGCCAGTTCCGCCTTGAGGTCGAGCTTGCAGTCGGCGACGAGCGCGCTGACGGTGTCGGCGGTGTCCTGGCGGACCGGCGTCCAGTTCGGGATGGACGGCGCGTAGTGGCCGGACTTGGCGTAGATCTCGGCGTAGGTCTTCCAGCGCGGGTCCGGGCGGACCTGGCTGATGTCGACGTTCTTGTTCACCGGGAGCTGCACGATGAAGGCCGATTCGCCCTCCATGCCGATCTTCTGGCCGTCGGCCGAGATCGCGAAGTCACCGAAGGCGTCCTGCCCGGCCTGGTTCGGCGAACCGGCCATCATGTAGATCGACAGGCCCTCGGCCAGGACGTCGGAGTTCTTGGCGCCCTTCGGCATCGGGACGACCTCGTACTTGTCCTTGCCGAGCGACTTGTCGAAGCGCGGCAACAGGTACGGGCCGACGACGTACATCCCGGCCTTGCCCGCTTCGAAGGTCTCGTTGGTCGCCGGGGTCGGCATGGTGACCGAACCGGGCTGGATCACGTTGTCCTTGCAGCCGAGGTCGCGGAACCACTGCGTCGCGGCGACGGATTCGGGCGTGCTCATCGACGGCTTGTACTTGCCACCACCGGCTTCGGTGATGAAGTCGCCGCCGGCGGCCCACAAGAAGTTGGAGAAGTACCAGGAGGCGTAGCCCCGCTTGGTCGACAGCGTCGCGGTCAGCCCCGCGGTGTCGTTCTTCCCGTTGCCGTCCGGGTCGCCGGTGGTGAAGGCCTTGGCGAGATCCGCCAGTTCGGCCCAGCTCTGCGGGACGCTCTTGCCGAGCTTCTCGCGCCAGTCCTTGCGGATCAGCAGCGCCGAGGCCTGCGCGCTGTAGGGCAGGCCGTACAGCTTGCCGTCCGGGGTCTGGTTCGACTTCAGCGCCTGCTCGGTGAGCTCCGAGGCGTGCTTGATCTTGCCCTGTTCGATCTCACGCACGAGACCCTGGCTCTTCAGCGTTCCGACCTGGGTGACGTCGTTCATCACGATGTCCGGCAGGTCGCGCTGGGCGGCGCGCTGGGCCAGCTTCGTCTCGAAGTCGTCGAAGATCGCGGTGACCTGCACCTTGAATCCCGTGGCCTTCTCGAAGGCCTCCGCGAGCCGCTTGGTGGCCTGCTCGCCCGCGCCGCCGGGAGTCGTCCGGGTCCACAGTTCCAAGGGTGCCTTGGTGTCCTGCGCGACGTTCGTTCCGGCGGGGCCTGCCGAGCAGCCCGAAAGGACCAGCGCTGAGACCGTGAGTCCCACGCCGATCCACCGCGTTTTCCGCATCGCTTCTCCTGTTCACTGTGGACCACGCTGTCTACTCCGGAGGGACGGTAAGCGCTTTCCCGGTGCCCGGTCAATGGTCCGATGATTACGAATTTCAATCGGCAGGGTTTGCCTCTGTATGGGACTGGCTGTCCGTGGACCGGGTCAGGCATCCGATGTATGGTCGCCGGCGGAGGTAGGGATGACCGAGCTGCAACACCGCCCGACAGCGCTTCTCGTGATGGAGGAACGCCGCCGCGACGACGTGTACCCCGAGGCGGTGCTGAAGGAGATCGGAACGCTGGTGGACCTGCGGGAGCCGCTCACCCGAGAGCGGCTGGCGGAGGATCCGGCGGCCCTGGAAGGGGTCGAAATCCTGCTGTCGGGCTGGGGTGCCCCGGTGCTGGACTCCGTCCTCTTGGGACACGCGACGGACCTGCGCGCCGTGCTCGTCGCCGCCGGTTCGGTCCGGCCGCTGACCACGCCCGAGTTCTGGGCGCGCGAGCTCCCGATCGTGTCCGCCGCGGCCGCGAACGCCGTCCCGGTCGCCGAGTTCACCCTGGCCCAGGTCCTCTTAGGACTCAAGCAGGTGCACCGGATCTCCCGCGAGATCCGGGAGCGGAAGGCGTACCCGCCGGACCCGAGGGTCGCCGGGGCGTATCGCTCCCGGGTCGGCCTGCTCGGTCTCGGTGAGATCGGTGCTCTCGTCGCGTCGCATTTGCGCGGTTTCGACGTGGAAGTCCTGGCGAGTGATCCCGTCGTCGACTCGGCGCGCGCCGCCGAGCTCGGTGTGCGGCTGGTCGGCCTGGACGAACTGTTCGCCACCTGCCCCGTGGTCAGCCTGCACGCGCCGCTGCTCCCGGAGACCGAGGGGCTGGTGAACGGGGAGCTGGTGGCCAGGATGGGCATCGGCGCGACACTGATCAACACCGCTCGCGGCGCCGTCGTCGACGAGCCGTCGGTCATTCCCGTGCTGGGCGAGCGGCCCGACCTGACGGCGATCCTGGACGTCACCTGGCCCGAACCGCCCGCGCCGGACTCGCCGCTCTACACGCTGCCGAACGTCGTGCTCACTCCGCACCTCGCCGGCGCGCTGGGCGCCGAACGGGCCCGGATGGGCGAGCTCGTGGCGGGGGAACTACGGCGGTTCGTGCTCGGCCAGCCGCTGCAGCACGCCGTCGCGCCGGACCGGGCCCACCTGCGGGCCTAACCTGACGGGGTGACGCTCGCCTTTCGAGAGACCGGCCCGCGGACCGGCGTGCCTGTGGTCCTGCTGCACGCCCTTGGCAGCAAATCCGGCACTTGGGACGATTTCGCGTCCCGCCTGGACCGCCGTGTCCTGACCGTCGACCTGCCGGGACACGGCGACAGCGCCCATGCGGAGAAGTACACACTCGAGACGATGGCCGACGCGGTCGCCGAACTGCTCGGGGACCAGGTGGATCTCGTCGGGCACTCGATGGGCGGCCGGGTCGCCGTGCTGCTCGCCCAGCGCCTGCCCGGACGAGTGCGGCGGCTGGTCGTCGAGGACACCCCGCCTCCTCCTATTGCGTCTTCTGAGCCGCTGTCACCCACGCAGGAGCCGTCCGAGCCGCTGCCGTTCGACTGGCGGCTGATCGACCCGATCATGACCGAACTCCGCACGCCCGACCCCGGCTGGTGGGAGCGGCTCGGCGCGATCACCGCGCGGACCTTGCTGGTCAGCGGTGGCCCGTCGAGTCACGTCACGCTCGACTCGCTGGAACGGATGCGGGGGTTGATCCCGGACTGCCGTCTGGTGACCGTCGAGGACGCGGGGCATCGGGTGCACTCCGTCAGGCCGGAGGAGTTCGCGGCGGTGGTGGGGGAGTTCCTCGGCCCAGGGTAGGCGTGCTTGGGGTTCAGGGAGCGTTGCGAAGGGCAGCCTCAGGGGATGTGCCTGTGGCCGTCCGGTCACCGGGCGCCACACTGTCGCCGACGAGACACGATTTCTGGCATCCAGGCGATGAATGTCAGTGGGGGCTGGAACAGTTGTCGCTATGGATGTACGAACCGTTGTTGTCGCAGGTGCCTCTCTCTCCGTTGAACTGTCCGGGCGAGGGACGTTACCTCCGCTTCTGCTCCTCCACGGCGGAATGGGGAGCACCGCCGACTTCGCCGAGCTCGTGCCCCTCCTTGCCGATGACCGCCGGGTGATCTGCCTGGACAGCCGCGGACACGGACGGTCCACCCTTGGCGAGGTGCCGTTGAGCTATCAGCGCCTCGAGCGGGACGCGCTCGCTGTCTTGGACGAGCTGGGCGTCGCGCGTGCCGACGTGATGGGATTCAGTGACGGAGGCATCGCAGGGCTCCGACTCGCCGCGCATCACCCGGAAAGGGTCGGGACACTGTTCACAATCGGTTCGGACTGGACCTTGCCGGAGGCGAGCCGCGCGTTCCTGTCGCAGGTCACCCCGCAGTGGTGGCGTGACCGCAACCAGAATGGCCCGTACTCCGAGGCGGCCTACATCGCGAAGAACCCGGAGCCTGACTTCGAACGGCTGGTCAGGGAGAACGTGGCCATGTGGATCGACGACACCAACGCGACCGGATACCCCGGCGAGGACATCCGGAAGATCAGCGCCCCGATCGTCATGATCCGCGGCGCCGACGACCGCCTCTCCAGCCACGATCTCGCCGTCGCTCTACAACAGAAGCTTCCAGGATCCGCGCTGCACGAACTCCCTGACGCCGGACACGAGGTCGCCGCCAGCCGACCCGCCGCCGTCGCCAAGATCGTTCGTGCAGCAAGCCGGGACCAGACTCACCCGGTCTGAGAATCGCCTCGGAATTCAAGAACTGCCGCTGCATGAGGTTCGAACTCGCCGGGCTGCTCCAACTGTCCAGCCACCTGACATTGGCCTGCCTCGTCGCGCGAAGTAGTCCAGCGCGTGCGAGCGGCGCTTGCCGTTCGGAGCCTCGAAAACAGTCAGAACGGCTGGAGCGGCCCCGAGGACCAGCGGAGACTGGGCCACCTACGCCGCAGAAGTCAGCCGCCGTCCGGAAAGGACATAGATGGTCATCGTCCGCCCCTGCCGGGAAAAGGATCTCGCGCTGCTGCGCGCGCACATCCCCACACCCGGACAACCCGACCGCCACGCCACACGATTCGAACGCCAGCAAAACGGTCACAGCACGTTCTTGATCGCCTGGATGGACGATCTGCCGGTCGGGGCTGGCGAAATCTTTTGGCGAGGCTGTTCCGCTCCCGAGATCAACCAGCACTACCCAGACTGCCCGGAACTCAACGGCCTGGACGTCTGGCCACCCGAACTCCGATCCCAGGGCATCGGCACAACCATCATCGCCGCCGCAGAGGACATCACCCGCCATCACGGCCATCACTGGATCGGCTTGGGCGTTGAGGACGGAAACTCCCGGGCCGCAGCCCTCTACCTGCGACTCGGCTACCAAGAAACCGGTCGTCGCTACCTCGATCGTTACACCTACACCGACAGCGACGGAACTCGACACGACATCGCGGACCCCGCACGGTTCCTCGTGAAGAGCCTCGACCGGACAGCAAGCTAACACCAGCCAACGAGCCCAACAACAGGATCGAAGCCGACAGAGGAAGAGTGGACCGAGTTCCAGCAGCACTTCCAGGCCAGGAAGCTCAGCCTCGGCGAGTGCGGCCGCCCCTACGGCACTCCTTGCCGGCACGAACACGCCTGCATCCGTTGCCCCAGCCTCCGCCTCGATCCCCAATCCCGCCCTCGGCTGGTCGAGATCGTCCGCAACCTCAACGACCGGATCACCGAGGCGCAGGCCAACGGATGGCTCGGGAGGTCGCGGGCCTGAAGACCAGCCGCGACGCCGCAGCTCGCAAGCTCGTGAACCTCGACTAGGTCCGCGATCGCCCATCAGCCGGTCCGGTCGACCTCGGGGGCCCGGCCATCAGCGACGACAGTGCCTAGTCCGGAAAAGCCACCTTCGCCCGGACAGGACATCCAATGTCGCATCAGTGACGCTGAACGTCTCAGATGCGACATTGGGAACGCGGCGTGTATAACACCCTATACTGCTCGGCATTCAAAGGCGGCCGGGATCGGTCGCCAGCTCGCTGAGCGTGTGGTGCGGATCCTCGGTCAGCCGCCGGGTCCGGTGGTCGAGCAGTCCCCAAGTCGACTCGATCCGCGCGGCGAGGACGCCGTCGGAGCGCAGGAAACGCTGGTGGACGCGCCAGGTCTTGTCAGGGCCGAAGTCGCCCTGTACGAAGGTGACGCCGGCTCGCCGCAGGTAGGCGACCCGGGCCTGGTCGGCCCAGTCGTGATAGGCGATCGCGGTGACATGGCCGTTGAAGTCGGTGTCAGCGGGGCGCGGGGTCAGGGTCACGGTGAAGGCCGTCATCTCAATGATGTCCACTGTGGACAGGCACGACGAAGTTCACCGTCTTCTCGTCGAGGATCTTGTGCGTCGGATCGGCCAGTCCGATCCACACCTTGTGCGGGCCCGCCGGCAGGGACTGGATGATGAGCGGCTCGCCGCTGCCGTCCGCCCAGTGCCACGCCGCGTCGTCGACGGTCACGTGGATGTGGCCGATCCGGGGCGAGACGTCGAGGGCGGCCGGGCCGTACACCGGCACGATCCGGAGGTTCTCCGCCCGGTACCGCAGCACGACCAGGCCCATCGCGAGTTGCTCGGGAAGCGGCGCGTCCACGACCAGCGACGGCGGAGGCTGCGAGGGCAGCGGCACCACGGGAGCGGGCGACCAGTCGGCGGCGACGGCGGCCGGGGCGGCAGGCACCGGTGGCGCGGGCGGGGGAGCGCTGCAAGCGGCGGTGGCCAAGACGGCGGTGAACAGGGCGGAGGTGAGGGCGAACTTCCCAAGAGCGGGCATGACTTCACGCTAGGAGCGTCCCCGGGACCTCGGCGCCCGTCGGACGACGTCATCGTTGTACGTCGCCGTGACACTTTCCGGTGATCACCAGCTGAACCGGGGCGCGATGGGGAATCTCAGAGGGAGCAGGGGGACGGAAGCAAGGGAGAGCACGATGAAGTCTCGTCTCGCCGCATTGGCGGCCACCTTCACGCTCTTGGTCTCCGCGGGTGCCGTCGCCGCGTCGCCTGCTTCGGCGGACCCGGTTCCCGGCAGCCCGAACAAGTTCTACGCGTCGTGCGCCGTCGACCTGTTGGGAGTCCCGGTGGGCTGCCTGGAGACCGACGAGGTGCACGCGACCCACATCTGTCAGTACGTGATGACCGGGTTCGGGCTGGGGCTCGACTGCATCCAGCGCTGAACGGACGGGAACCGGGTGGGCGTCCCTGCGACGCACCCACCCGGCTCCCCTTCCCGGTGCGGATCACCGGATCACCGCACCGCGAAGATCAGCCCCCGGTGACCGAGGCGATCCACTGACGATGCGCGGTGACGTCGGTGTAGATGGTGTCGCCGGTGCCGCACGTGGAACTCTGGTGGCCCGCGCGGCTGGTCGCACCGGCCAGCGTGCCCTGGACGACCAACGGCCCGCCGGAGTCGCCGTAACAGGCGGTCTGGTTGGTCGTGCTGTACACGCACAGCTCGGTGGAACCCTGAATGGTCTGGCAGCGGCTGTCCGGATCGATGCGGGTGTTGAGCTGCTTCAGGTTCGCCGGAGGCTGCTGCTCACAACCACGCTGCGGACAGGTCTGGCCCCAGCCGTACAGCGTGACGCCGGTCCCGGACGCGGGCGAAGTGCTCGCGATCTGGATCGGGGTGTTCTGCACGGGCTGGGAGAGCCGGATCAGTGCGATGTCGTTCGGTCCGGCCTGTCCGCTGTAGCGGGGGTGCTTGATCATGCGCGAGGCCGAGGCGAGGGTTCCTCCGTATTGCCAGGTCTTCGAGCCGATGCGCAGCTGCATGCCCTGCTGCTGGGGGATGCAGTGCGCCGCGGTCACGACCCACTGCGAAGAGATCAGGGATCCGCCGCAGCCATGGCGGCCGTTGACCTGGAGCGAAGCGATCCACGGGAAGTCGCCGGACGCCTGTCCGCCACCGACGATGGCCGGGCCGACCTGCCCGGGTTCCTGTGCCGCCACCGGCGATGCCACGGACAGCGCCGCCGCGCCCGCTACCAGCGGGATCAGGGCGACGCGCAGCAGGGTACGCAGTCTCATGTGGAGTCCTCCTCGACATTGAAGGGGATTTGCGGGGATTACTTTCGCCGCGCGAGGGCTTCCGGAGAACTCCCGGCTTTGTATAGCGTTCGTCTATGGAACTGGGGTTCCGGCAGTTGCGGGTGGTCCGCGCCATCGCCGAGACGGGGACACTGTCCGCCGCCGCGGCCGCCCTCGGCCTGACCCAGCCCACCGTCACCGAAAGCCTGCGCCGGGCGGAACGCGCCGCGGGCGGCCCGCTGTTCCATCGGGACCGGCATGGCGCCCGGATCACTCCGCTGGGCGAGCTGGTCGTGGTCCACGCCCGCGCCGTGCTGGACGAACTCGCCCGGCTCGAGTCCGCCTTGGACAAGAACCGCTACGGCACGCTGCCCGATCCCGTCCGGATCTGCGGGATCCCCGGCCAGCTGGTGGGCAATCTCGCGGTGGCCGTACCGCGGGTGCTGTCCACCGGGGCCGAGGTCCGGGGCGCGCTGAGTGTCCCGGCGGCGCTGGACCTGCTCGCCGACCACCGGCTCGAAGTCCTCGTCGTGGTCGATTTCCCCGGTTACGTCCATACTCCGCCGCCGGAGGTCTCGAGGGCGACGGTCGCGGTGGAACCGCTGTTCGTGGCCGTCGCCGAGCATCACCGGCTCGCCGGCCGCGCCGAGGTCGGATTGGAGGAGCTCGCCGGTGAACGCTGGCTGAGCGTCGCCGACACCGCGGACCTCGCCGACACCGAGTTCACCGGCTACGTCTCCGACGTGTGCCGGACGGCCGGGTTCACGCCCGAGATCCGTACTCTGCCGCCGAGTGTCTGCGCGCAGTTGTGCGAGCTGGGCGAGGCAGTCCTGCCGATGGTGCCCGCGGCCCGCCGCCGCGGCGGGATCGCGATCATGCCGTTGCGCGGCAACCCGTTGCGCATGACCACCCGGCTGTACTGGCACGAGCGCGGGCCGCTGGCCGGAGACGCCGTCCGCGCGCTGTGGGAAGAGCTCGTGCGGGCGCAGCACGCCGTGATGGAGACCCCGGACCTGTATCGCTCCTGGCTCGCTGACAATCCACAGTGGACGACCACTGTGGACTCCTTCGAGGAGGCCAGGTCAGGTGCCTAGCCAGCCTGGGTTGGCCGCCGCCCACTCGGGAAGCCGATGCCGGATGGCGGCCAGTTCGGTGATCGCGTGCACCAGTCCACTTCGGACGGCGGAGACGTCGACGGGTGATCCGTCGCGCCACAGCAGGACATGCCGGGTCCTCAGCGGCACACCCCGCAGGGCCACCACCGAACCCGGCATCGTGGAGCCGGAGTCGAGGGACTGGGCCAGCGCCACCGCGCGGGCGTCACGCCGGACGGTCTGGCGCAGCACCATCGGCTCCAGCTCCTGCACGGTGATCGTGCCGAGGCCGGCCCGGGCGCACTCGTCGGTCAGGTGGTCGTGGAACTCGTCGTCCCCGCCCGCCACCGCCAGCCAGGTCGAATCGGTGAGCTCCGCCAGCGAAACCTCGCCGCGTCCGGCGGCAGGGTGCTTCGGGGACACGATCACGAAGACCGGTTCCGTCCCGACGGGAAGCAGGTGGACCCCGTCCGGCGGAACGATCTCCTGCCCGGGGTGGTCCACATACAGCGCCAGTTCCACCGTGCCGTCGAGAAGCGCGGTGAACAACGCGGTCCGGCTGGTCATCGCGAGCAGTTCGACCGGGCGTCCGGGGGCGGCCGCGGTGACCACGCCGCTCAACGTCTCGGCGAAGACCGTGGGGAGCGCGCCGATCCGGAGCAGACCCTCGGACGGCGCGCGATGGAACCGGCGGATGGCGAGGTCGAGCTCGTCCGCGGCGACCAGGACCCGCCGCGCGTGGTTCAAGAGCACCTCGCCCAGTGCCGTGGGCCGCACACCGTGGCGGTCCCGTTCGAACACCGTCCGCTCCAGGGCCCGCTCGACCCGGTGGAGTTGCGCGCTCAGCGCGGGCTGGGAGAGCCCGAGCGCTGTCGCGGCCTTCGCGATACTGCCTGCCGACGCGATCGCGTCGAGGAGGCGCAGATGCCGGACGTCGATTTCCACCGGCCAAGTATGGCCGTCCCCGGGGCCGATGAGCGGGCTGATCACAGGTCGTCCTCGCTGATGATCGTGCGGAGTTTGTGCAGGGCGCGGTGCTGGGCGACCCGGACCATGCCGGGGCTCACCCGCAGGACCGCACCCGTTTCGGGCGCCGACATGCCGACGGTGATCCGCAGCCGGAGGATCTCCTGCTGGATATCGGGCAGGGCGCTCATCAACCGGGTCAACCGGTCGTGGCCGTCGGCGGCGAGGGCGTGCCACTCGGGCTCGTCGGTCTCGGACGTCGCACGGTCGGGTGGATCGGGCGTGGGTTCGGATCTGTCCCGCGCTCGCCCCCGGAAGGCAGCGGCGACCTTCCGGGCGGCGATCCGCAGAACGGTGGTGAGGAAGGAACCACCGGTGGCCCGGGCCTTCGGAAGCGTGGTGAGGACCGCGAGACAGGTCTCCTGCGCGACGTCCTCCGCGGCGATCACGCGGACGTCCGTCCCGCTCATCCGGCTCCGGCAGTAGTCCGCGACGACCGGCTGGACGATGCTCATCAACTCGTTCGTGGCCGCGGGGTCGCCGCGGCTGGCGCGGGGGACGAGGGATTCGAGATCCGCCGCCCACGCGCCGTCGTCATGGGGCGGAACCGCCCCCGGCGAGGTGAGGTCACCGGGGGCGGTCCAGGTCAGGCGAGTTCCCAAAGCGCGGGCACGTTCGGCGGTTCCCAGCCGGGCATGGAGGTGTGCGGCTGGATCACGCGGTAGTTGCTGCCGCCGTAGGTGGCGGTCGCGCCGGAGCCGTAGTAGGTGTACGGCGCCCAGGTGCCGCCCGGCGGGTTCGACGTCGTCGGGCCGGTCGGGGTGGTGGTCGTCGTCGGCCTGGTGGTGCTGGTCGGCCCGCCGCCGCTGACGGTCAGGCGCAGGTTGTAGACGCTCAGGATCTCCGAGATCGGCTGGAAGTAGGTCGTGCCGCCGGAGGTGCAGTTGCCGGAGCCACCGGAGGTGACGCCCTGCGCCTGGTCGCCGCTGATCCACGAACCGCCGGAGTCACCGGGTTCGGCGCAGGCGTTGGTCCGGGTCAGGCCGGTGATGGTGCCTTCGGGATAGGTGACCGAGGCGTTCTTCTGCAGGATGGTGCCGCAGTGCCAGCCCGTGGTGGAACCGGAACGGCAGACGGAGGAGTTGAGCGCCGCTTCGGTCGAACCGGCCACCGGCACGGTGCCGGGGTAGCGGTTGACCAGCGCGCGCGGGGTGTTGCCCGCGTCGGCGCGGACCCAGGCGTAGTCGTTGCCGGGGAAGCTCGAACCGGCGACGCTCCCGCTCGGGTTCGAAGTGCGGGTTCCGGTGGTGCCGCAGTGGCCCGCGGTCACGAAGCCGCCATCGACCGCGAAGCCGATGGAGCAGCGCCCCGAGCCGAACGTGTAGGCGTTGCCGCCGATGATGTCGATCAGCGCGCGCGGCTGCTCGGTGCTGGCCTCGATCCGGAGAAGATCGGCCCGCACGCCGGATTCGGCCGCCCACGACTTCGCGGCGGCCTCGCCACCGGCGTTCGCCAGCACGACGACGGAGTTGGTGACGATGTCGGTGTACCAGCCGGGCACGGTCTTCGGTGCCTTGGTGGACTTGGCGTCCAGCCGCAGCTTCGCCGCGTCGAGGTCGGCGGCGCTGCGGGCGACGGTCTTCGGGGTCGCGCCGGCGGCGCGCACCAGGTCGGCCTGGGCGGCGTCGGTGACCGCCACGGTGAGCGTGGTGCCGGAGGAGTCGAGCCACGATCCGGCGTACGAGGTGCCGAGCTGCCTCTTCAGCGTGCTGTCGGCGACAGCGGCACGCTGCTCGCTCGCGAGCCGGAGCTTGGCCTGCTCGGGGCTGATCTTGAGGTCACGGGCCATCGCGGCCAGGACGTCGGACTGGGTCTGGTCTGCCGAAGCGGCTTCCTGACCGGCGTTCGCGCTGGGGGTGAGCGCGATGGCGGTGAGCAGGCCTGCCCCGGTTATGGCCGCGGCTGTCGCGGCGAGGATCTTTCTGTTCATGTCGACGCTTTCCTCGGAAACGGGCGGGGGAGGGGAGATGCGTTCCCGACCGTACGAGGCGGATCACCCGACTGGTACATACCATTTGGGTCATATCGCCCGCCTCGAACGCAGGGTGATATGACGCGCTGGTGTGGTGATTGGCGTTGCGGTGCAAAGAGTTTCGGTCACCGGGAAGGGTGTCGTGCTCAGTGTCCGAACTGCTTCGTCGCGATGTCCCTCGTTGTGAATACCGTACTTTTGAGGGGTTCGGCAAAGGTAAGCCCGGAAGTTCTCACAGAGTGAGGAAGTGCCCGTCGTGCCGGAGGGGGCGGCGGCACGACGGGCACGGGTGTGGTGGACCTCAGTGAGCGGTGCAGCGGTAGCTCGTGGCCACCGCCGGATCACCGTGGCCGCGGTAGCGCGAGACCTGCGGATAGGGGCAGAGATCGCGGGTGAGGGTCTTGTCCGCGTTCGCCGCCGGCAGGGTCGCCGGGGCCTTGCCGTGTTCGACCCAGTCGACGAGCGCGCCCAGCGCGTTCGTCGGCGCGGCGCCCGCCCCGCCGAAGCAGTGCGCGACACCCGGGGCGAGGAACAGCCGGTAGAAGTCGTCGACCCGCCTCGGGCCGCCCATCTCCCGCTCCACCTCGCGGCGGTACTGGAGCGTGCCGCCCGGCGGGATCAGCTGGTCGTCACTGCCGACGAACGTGATCAGCTTGCCGCCCGCCCGGCGGAAGTCCGACAGATCGGGGTCGGCGGTCCCGATGACGTCGTCGTACTCCCGCACCGACTGGCGGAACAGGTCGGCGAACTGGCGGTAGGTGATCTTCTCGGTGTCGAACCCGGGCTGCTTCTTCAGGAAGGTCTTCACCCAGCCCGTGGCCACCGGGAACCCCGGTGCGTTCGTCACCGGGCCGAAGTCCGCGCCCTTGGGGAGACCCGCCCAGAGCCGTCGCCCGTGTTCGTCGGTCGGCCCGGCCCAGATCTTGCGCACGACCTCGGCGTCCGCGGCCGTGACAGTGACCTCCTTGCCCTCGCAGAGCACCTTCGTGCCGATGAGGGAGCGAGGGTCGTAGCCGCATTCGTCCGGTCGGTCCACGATGCCGTTCGTGACCCCGTCCCGGCTGTCGCAGGCCTTGACCGCTGCCTGCTGGAAGGCGGTGAAGACACAGGTCGCCGGGTAGGTCTTCTCCTGGTTCATCACGACCCGCGGCCAGAGGGTCGCGACCGCGAACTCGGCCCAGTGCACGGCGGGCGCGTTCGCCAGGACACCGTCGAAGTCCCCGGGGTGGTTCTGCGCTTCGGAGTAGCCCTGACGGCCGCCGGTCGAGCAGCCGTTCCAGTACGAATAGCCGACGGCCCGCTGATAGAACTTCCGGGTCACGTCCTTCCCGATGACGGCGGCCTCGTGTACGGACCGGGTCGCGAAGTTCGTCACCAGCGGCTTGTCGATCTCGCCCGCCGGCGTGAGCGCCCACGAGGTGTCGAGGAAGGTCAGGGGGACGCCGGCGTCGGTCGTCACGCCGCTGTAGCCGTCCTTGACGGCCTGGACGAGCGGGGCGCCGAAGTCACCGGCGGTGTAGGCGCTGCCGCCGACCGCCTGGAGCCTGCCCGTCCACCCGGTCCGCGGGAGCGCGACGGCGACCTTGACGTGGTCGCCGGCCTTCCCGTGGGTCAGCGTGACGGTGATTTCGCAGTACGCGGGCACATCGGTGATCGGGGCGGGGGCCGAGAACGGAGTCTGCGGGAACGTGACGGTCCCGCCCGGCTTCTGCGTCGCCTCCACCGTTTCGATCCGCGCGCCCGGGGGCGCCGACACGGGGACCGCCGCGCACGACGACGTCGCCGCTTCGGCGGGCGCCGTCTGGGTGACCGAGGTCAGCACCAGCGGCAGCAAGGCGGCCAGCGGCGCGGCCGCCAGGAACATCTTCTTGCGTCTCTTCACTTTCCTGAAGTTAGGCCGGTCGTGTTGACACGCCGTCTACATCCCGTGGACGCCGCCGGAGAGTCCTGATGGGACGGTGTGGGTATCGTCGGACTGGGCCATCCGGCCGAGGGGAGGAATGCCGCACCATGCCGCTTTTCGGACGGGAAGCCGAGCTGAAGGACTTGGGCGAGCTCGTCGACGGGCCTGCCGACGGCTGCGCCGGGGTCCTCGTCCAGGGGGAACCCGGCATCGGCAAGTCCGCCGTCGTGTCGGAGGCCGTGGCCGCGGCGGCGGTCGGGGGCCTGCGGGTGCTGCGCGCGACCGGCGTCGAGGCGGAACGAAATTTCGCCTACGCGGCCCTGCACCAGCTGCTGCATCCGGTGCGCGCCGGGGCGGACACCCTGCCCGCCCCGCAGCGTTCCGCGCTCTGGGCGGCGCTGGGGCTCGCCGAGTCGGCGGAGCCCAATCCGTATCTCGTCGGGCTCGCCGCGCTGACACTCCTTTCGGAGGAGGCCGCGGCCAAGCCGTTGCTGATCGTCGCCGAGGACGTCCACTGGATGGACCGCGAGAGCGCCGACGTCCTCGCGTTCGTGGCCAGGCGGATCGACACGGAGCCGATCGTCCTGATCGCGACGCTGCGGGACGGGGAGCCGTCGCCGCTGCGGGACGCGGGACTGTCCTCAATGGACCTCGGACGCTTGCCCGATGACGTGGCGGCCGAGCTGCTCGACGCCGTCGCCCCCGGACTCACCTCGCCGGTCCGGTCCCGGCTGCTCGCCGAGGCCGCCGGGAATCCGCTGGCCCTGACCGAACTGCCGTCGGCGATGACCGAGGCTCCCGATCCGGTGCTGCCGCTGACCGAACGGCTCGAGCGCACGTTCGGTGCCCGGTTCACCGGCCTGCCGGAACCGGTGCGCACGACCTTGCTGGTCGCCGCGCTCGACGAGACCGGTTCGCTCTCCGAGACACTCGCGGCGGCGGGCGCGCTGCTGGGCGAAGACGTCCGGCCGTCGGCCCTGGCGCCCGCCGTCGAGGCCCGGTTGATCGACCTCGAACCCCGGACGGTGTCGTTCCGGCATCCGCTCATGCGGTCGGCGATCCCCGCGTCGGTGCCGCTGGAGGAACGGCGGCGCGCTCACCTGGCCCTCGCCGGGATCCTCCACGAGCAGCCGGACCGGCGGGCCTGGCACCACGCGGCCGCCGCGATCGGAGCCGACGAAGACGTCGCGCGCGAACTGGAGGAAGCCGCCGGCCGAGCGCGGCACCGCGGCGGGACGACGGCCGCCGTCGCCGCGCTGGAGCAGGCCGCCCGGCTGAGCGCCGATCCGGAACGCCGGGCGGACCGGTTGCTGCGCGCGGCCGAGCTGGCCGTCGAATCCGGCGGTCGCGAGACGGCGGAACGCCTCGTCCGGGACGCGCGCGGGGGAGAGCTCACGCCGAGGCAACGGTCGACGGCGAGCTGGCTGCTCAGCGGGTTCGAAGACGGCGTCCGCGAGGATCTCTCCCGGGTCGGCGAACTGGCGCGGCTGGCCGAGTCGGTCGCGGAGGACGGGCACCCGGATCCGGCGATGCGCGTTCTGTGGGGTGCCGCCATGCGCTGCTTCTGGGCCGAACCCGGTGAGGAGGCGCGGCGGACGCTGCTGGCCGTCGCGGACGGTCTCCCGGTCGAGAACTCGGACCCGCGCCTCGTCGCCGTCGCCGCGTACGTGGCGCCGTTCGACCGGGCGGAGTCCGTGCTCGGCGAGTTGCGCGGACTCGCCGCCACCACCGGAACCGATCCCGAGGTCGACCGCTTTCTCGGCAGTGCCTCGTTGCAGGTCGGCGCGGTCGACCTGGCCGCCCGGTTCTCCGCGGCCGCCGCACCGGGGCTGCGGGCGCAAGGCAGGCTCGGCTTGCTGCCGCGAGCACTGGCCGTCCAGGCGTGGAGCCGGGTCCGGCTCGGCGACCTGGCCGCGGCCGTGCCGGTCGCGGCGGAGGCGGCCAAATTCGCCAAGGAGACCGGCCAGCCGTTCATGTACGGGCTCGCCACCGCCGTCCAGGCCGAGATCGCCGCGCTGCGGGGTGAGCACAAACAGGCCAAGGCGCTGGCCGAGGAGGCCGAACGGACCGGGCTCGCCGCCGGAGCTCGGCCGGTGCTGGCGACGGTGCAGCTCGCCAGGGGCATCACGGCGTCGAGCGAAGGCCGTTTCGACGACGCTTTCGCCGATCTGCGGCGACTGTTCGACCCCGCCGATCCCGCTTTCCAGCTGGCGCTGCGCGTCTACTTCGTCGCGGAGCTCGCCGAGGTCGCGATCCGGGCGGGCCAGGTCGAGGCGCTGCGGGAGATCGTCGCGGAGATGGAGCGGCTGGCCCTGTCGACCCCGGCGCCCGCTCTGCACATCGGATTGCGCTACGCCCGCGCGGTGCTCGACCCGAGCGACGAACTGTTCGAGACCGCTTTGGGAGCCGAGCTGGACGGCTGGCCCGCCGAACGAGGGCGGCTGCACCTGGCCTACGGCGAATGGCTGCGACGGCAGCGGCGCGCCGTCGACTCACGGGCGCATCTGCGCACCGCGCGGGAGACGTTCGACGCGCTGGGCATGACCGCGTGGGCCGAACGCGCGCGCCGTGAACTGCGGAGCGCGGGGGAGTCCAGCCCCAACCGCGGCCCGGACGCGCGCGAGAAGCTGACCCCGCACGAGCTGAGCATCGTGCAGCTGGCCGCGGAGGGACTGACGAACCGGGAGATCGGGCAGCGGCTCTATCTGTCGCACCGGACAGTGGGGACGCATCTGCACCGGATCTTCCCGAAGCTGGGAGTGAGTTCGCGGGGGGAACTCAAGGGCGTCGTGTCATGAAAGGGTCGTTCAGGACAAAAAATGTCCTGAACGACCCTTTCATGACATCCAGAACCTCAGGCGACGGTCGCGTCCAACGTGACCTCCACGTTCCCCCGCGTCGCCTTCGAGTACGGGCACACCTGGTGCGCGCCCCGCACCAGTTCGTCGGCGGTGGCCTGGTCGATGCCGGTCGCCTCCAGGTGCAGCGCGGCGCTCAGGTGGAACTCGCCTGCGTCGGTGTCGTGGTGCAGCGTCACCTCGGCGACGACCGCGAGGTCGTTCAGCGGCACCTTCTTGACGCCCGCGACGCGGCGGACGGCGCCGACGAAGCAGGACGCCCAGCCCGCGGCGAACAGCTGCTCGGGGTTCGTGCCGTCGCCGGCGCCGCCGAAGGCCTTCGGCACGGCGAGGCCGACGTCGAGCGCGCCGTCGTCGGAGGTCGCCCGGCCGCCGTTGCGGCCTTCCGCGGTCGAAGTGGCGACGGCGGTGTACGTGGTTTCAGACATGCCACAACCGTAGGAATCCGGCCCTGACCTAGGCGCCTGTCGGACGACGTCATTCCTGTACGTCATGGGCGGACGACGTACGCCGACGACGTCGTCCGACGGTCGCGGCGGGTGCCGTCGCGCGCCTAACTTTTCGCTCATGTCGCCCCTGCCGCAGGAAGTCCGGTACCGCTTCACCGTGCTCGGCCCGCCCGGTTTCACCAGCGGCGGCACCCGGCTGGACCTCGGCTCGCCGCAGCAGCAGGCCGTCTTGATGCTGCTGCTCGCCAACGCCGGCAGTTTCGTCCGGACCGGCGAGCTGATCGACGGACTCTGGGGCGAACGGGCGCCGGTGACCGGCGAGGCCGTCATCCGCACCTACATCTCCCGCCTCCGGCGGCTGCTCTCCTTGCAGGGACTGGGATCGGCGATCATCTCGCGGTCTGGTGGCTATCAGCTGGACCCGGACTCCTTCGAGGTCGACGCGGTCGAATTCGTCAGGTTGATCGAGAGTGCCCGTCAGGCGCACACGGTGGAAACGGCGGCGCACTTGCTGGAGCGGGCGCTCGGTCTCTGGACCGGGACGGCGCTGGCCGGCGTCCCGGGCGAAGCGGCCGAACACGAGCGCTCGCGGCTGGAACGGCTGAAGCTGACCGCCACCCAGGAGCTGCTCCGGCTGCGCCTGGAGCTCGGGGAGCACGACAAGGTGATGGCCGAGGTACCGGCGTTGATCGAGCGGAACCGCCTCGAAGAACCGCTGTACGAGATCTATCTGCTCGCCCTCCATCGCGGCGGCCGTCGGGCCGAGGCGCTCGAACTCTACCGGGCGATCCACGAGCTGTTCGACACGGAACTCGGGGTCCGGCCCGGGGCGAAACTGCGGGCACTGCATGAAAAAGTGCTTCGCGCCGAGGACGAGCGCGCACCGGTCCTCCGCGCGCCGGACTCCTTGTTCGTCGGACGCGAGCGCGAACGCGCCGAGTTCCGGCGGACGCTCGCGAGGGATCCGGCCAAGGGCGTCGAGGTGCTTTTCTTCACCGGCGCCCCCGGGATCGGGAAGTCGACGTTGCTGCGGAAGTTCGCCGACGACGCGGCCGCGATGGGCAAACCCGTCCGGCTGTTCGACGAACCCGGCGACGTGGCCGCGGTCCTCCGTCGGCTGCCCCCGAACGCCACCGTCGTGATCGCGGACCGGAACGGCCCGGACGCCACGGTGCTGGTGGATCCGGCCTGGGCCGGCCGGATCAGGCTCAGGAAGCTCGAAGCCTTGAGTGAAAACGAATCCGCTGCCTTGCTCGAAGCGCGCGATGTCGATCCTGGACTTCGTGAGTCCATTGTGGACTTCGCGGCGGGCAATCCGTTCGCGCTGTCCCTGGCCGCCGAGGTCAGCAGATCACCGCGCGAGGACTCGGCGCGCTACGTGGTCGACACCGTGTACACGCACCTGGCCGGGAAACCGCCGTCGGAAGCGCATCGGTGGGCGTTGTACGTGTGCGCGCAAGCGGACCACACCACCGAAGACCTCCTCCGGTCCGTGCTGCCGGGCGGGCGGTCTTCGGAGCTGTTCGACTGGCTCCGCGACCATCCCTGCGTCGATACCGCCACGGACGGCCTTGTCCTCGGCGGCGTGCTCCGCGAGGTGCTCGACAGGCACCTCCGGTGGCGTGACCCGGCGGGCCGCGCGCGGATGCACGGCCGGATCAGCCGGGTCACGACCGGCCGCTGATCAGGTGCGCAGCCACACCGCCGTGTCCGTCGGGAGTTCGTCCTCGACGGGGACACTGGCCATGAGCACCTCGCGATGCGGTGGCAGAGGCACCGGCGCGTCCGAGAAGTTCAGCACGAAGGTGAACTCCGGCTCCCGCGTGAACGCGAGCACGCCCTCGCCCAGTGCCAGCCATTCCAGCTCGCCGGGGCCGAGCGCGGGAAGCTCGTCCCGCAGGCGCAGACCGGCGCGGTAGAGCCGGAGCATCGACGCCGGTTCGGCGGACTGCGCCTCCGCCGTGCTCGATCGCCATTCCGCGGGCTGGGGCAGCCACGTTCCCCCGGTGCCGAAGCCGAACGGAGTGGCTTCGCCGGACCAGGGGAGCGGGACCCGGCAGCCGTCACGACCGGGATCGGCGCCGTTCGTCCGGGCCCACACCGGATCCTGACGGAGTTCGCCGGGGATGTCCTCGATCTCCCACAGGCCGAGCTCTTCCCCTTGGTAGACATACAGTCCGCCGGGCAACGCCATGGTCAGCAGCGCCGCCGCCCGTGCCCGGCGGGTACCCAGCTCCCGGTCGACCGGGGTGCCGTGCAGCCGGTCGGCGAACGCGAAGCCGGTGTCGCCCTCGCGTCCGTACCGGGTCACGTGCCGGGTGACGTCGTGGTTCGACAGGACCCAGGCAGCGGGCGCGTCGACCTCGTCGTGGGCCACCAGTGTCCGCTCGATGACGTCCCGGAACCGCGTGGAATCCCAAGGGCACACCAGGAAGTCGAAGTTGAACGCCGCGTGCAGCTCGTCCCGGCGGAGATAACGCGCGGCCCGTGACATGTCCGGCAGCCACATTTCGCCCACCAGCACCCGATCTCCCGGGTAGCTGTCGGCGATCTTGCGCCACGACCGGTAGATCTCGTGCAGCCCCTCTTGATCGGAGAACGGTGTCTCGTCACCCGGATCGACGTCGGGCAGCCGTGGATCCTTCACCAGCCCGTCGGCGACGTCGATGCGGAAGCCGTCGACCCCGCGGTCGAACCAGAACCGCAGCACGTCCTCGAAGTCCGCGCGGATGTCCTGGTTGTCCCAGTTGAAGTCCGGCTGACGCGAGCTGTAGAGGTGCAAGTACCACTCGCCGTCCGGGACCCGGGTCCACGCGGAGCCGCCGAAGCGCGACTTCCAGTTGTTCGGCGGTTCGGAGCCGTCCGGCCCCCTGCCCGGCCGGAACCAGAACCGTTGCCGCTCGGGCGATCCCGGTTCCGACGCGAGCGCGTCGGCGAACCACTGGTGCTCGTCGGAACAGTGGTTCGGCACGATGTCGATGATCACGCGGATCCCCTTCGCGTGGGCCGCGGCGATCAGGTCCTCCGCCTCGGCGAGCGTGCCGAAGAGCGGGTCGATCTCCCGGAAGTCGGCGACGTCGTAGCCGCCGTCGTCCATCGGCGACGGGTACCACGGGGTGAACCAGATCGCGTCGATCCCCAGTTCGGCCAGGTAGTCCAGCCGCGCGCGGACCCCGGCGAGATCGCCGACGCCGTCCCCGTTCCCGTCCGCGAAACTGCGGAGATAGACCTGGTAGATCGCCGCGCTCCGCCACCATCCGGCGGACTGCCCCACTGCGGTCACGGAAATGTCCTCCCAATCGTTGTGTGGAAACCCCGAGAGTCAGCCTTTGAGGCTGCCGGCGGTGAGCCCGGCCAGGATGTGCCGCTGGAACGCCAGGAACAGCGCCACCATCGGCAGGCTGGCCAGCACCATGCCGGCGACCAGCACGTTCAGCGGCATGTCGATGGCGACGCGTTGCAGCATCACCGACAGCGTCTGTTTTTCGGTGTCCGGGAACACCAGCAGCGGCCAGATGAAGTCCTTCCACGCGGCCACCACCGCGAGGATCGAGACCACGGCCAGAATCGGCCGCGAGATCGGCAGGACGACGCGCCACAGCGTGCGCACCGGCCCGGCGCCGTCGAGCCGCGCGGCTTCGATCAGCTCGTCCGGGATCTGGTCGAAGAACCTTTTCAGCAGATAGATGTTGAACGCGTTCGCGGCGGCGGGCAGCCAGACCGCCGCCGGTGAGTTGATCAGGTTGACGTGCAGCAGCGGCAGATCGGTGATCGTCACGTAGGTCGGCACCAGCAGCGCCGCGGCGGGGAGCATGAGCGTCGCCAGCATGAGCCCCAGCACGACGTTGCCGAATTTCGGCCGCAGTTTCGACAACGCGAACGCCGCGGGGACGTCGATCGCCAGCTGCGCCAGCCACGCGCCACCGGCGACGACGACCGTGTTGAGGAAGTACTTGCCGAGACTCAGCTGATCCCACGCGTCGGCGAAGGTCTCCGGATGCCACTCGTCCGGGACGAGCGTCGCCGGCGTCTGCGCCAGTTCCTGCGGCGACTTCATCGCGCCGGTCACCGCCCAGTACAGCGGGAACAGGAACGCGATGACGAACAGGAGCAGGGTGCAGCCGAAGATGACGGCGTACCCGATCTTGCCGCCCGGGCTGCGCAGCGTACTGGGGGAGACGAGCGTCCTCATGACTGATCCGCCTTCCTGGTCAAGCGCACGTACAGCGCGGAGAACACCCCGAGCGCGACGAACAACAGCAGGCTCAACGCGCTGGCCGAACCGAAGTCGTTGTAGACGAAGGCGTAGCGGTACAGCAGCAGGAGCACGGTGACGGTCGAGTCGTCCGGCCCGCCGCCGGTCATCACGTAAGGCTCGGTGAACACCTGCATCGTCGCGACGACCTGCAACAGCAGAAGCACCAGCAGCACGAACCGGGTCTGCGGCAGCGTGACGTGGATCAGCCGCTTCCACAGCCCGGCGCCGTCGAGTTCCGCGGCTTCGTAGAGCTCGCCGGGGATCGTGCCGAGCGCGGCGAGGTAGATCAGCGTGGTGCTGCCCATGTTCGCCCAGGTGGAGACGAACACCAGCGACAGCATCGACGTGTCGCTCGAGTCGAGCCACTGGCCGCCGGGCAGGCCGACGGCGCCGAGCGCGGAGTTGAACAGCCCGGAACCCGGGTCGTAGAACCACTTCCACATCAGGGCGGTGACCACCGGCGGCAGCATCACCGGCAGGTAGACAGCCAGCCGGAAGAACGCCTTGGCGTGCCGTAGTTCGTTGAGCAGCACCGCGGTCAGGAACGGCACCACGAACCCGAAGACCAGCGCGAGCCCGGTGAACAGCAGGGTGTTGCGCCAGGCGACGCCGAACAGCGGGTCTTCGAACAGGCGGGTGAAGTTGTCGAACCCGACCCACGCCGGCGGGTTGACGAAGTCGACCTGCTGGAAACTCAGCAGCACCCCGCGCACGATCGGGTACCAGGAGAACAGCGCGAACACCACGAGCGCGGCGCACAGCAGTCCGTACGCGGTGAGGTTTTCCTTGATCTTGCGGCGAAGGCGGGTCCGGCGGCGTTCGGCCGCGGAAGCGACCGGGCGACGGGCCCGCGACGACGCTGTCGCGGGCCAGTCGAGGACGCTACTTGACCTGGGCGAGGACACTGTTGACCTTCGACTCGGCCGACGACAGCTGCTGATCGACGTTCACGTTCCGATCGGTGAGCACCGCCTGCATCACGCTGTCGAGGACGGCGTACACCTGCTGCGCGTTCGGTGGTTCGATGCTGCCCTTGATGCGCGAACCAGCGTCCACATAGGACGCGAAGTTCTCGGCGGGAACGTTGGCGTGCTTGGTCTTGACCGCGAGCTGCTGATCGCGGACGGCGCCCTGCCAGATGTCCGGCGTCGGCTCGGCCGGCAGGCCGACCGGCTGCTTGCCGTCGACGTACTGCTGGACGTGCTTCTCGAAGCGCTCCGGGTTGAGGTACTTCCAGCGGACCCATTCCAGGCCCGCCTTGATCTTCTCCGGCGAGGCCTTGGGGTTGAGCATGTATCCCTCGCCGCCCAGCAGCGTGCCCTGGCCACCCGGCATCCCGGCGACGCCGTAGTCCTCGTACTTGCCGTTGAACTGTTTGACCAGGACCGGGACGTTGTCCGGGGCGGCCATGTACATGCCGAGCTGACCCGCGCCCATCATCCGCTGGACGTCCTGGGCTTCGAGCAACTGCTTGCTGCCCATGGTGTCGTCGTCCCAGCGCATGGCGCGAAGCTGGTTCAGGGCGGCTTTGGCCTTGTCGTTGTTGAACGCGGCGACCCACTTTTCGCCGTCCTTGCGCGCGACCTCGCTGCCCATGGAGTAGAGCCAGCCGGTCAGATGCCAGCCGCCCTGGTTGTTCTTGCTGTAGTCGGCGTACCCGACGATGCCGTTGCCCAGCGCGGCGATCTTCTTCGCGGCTTCGCGGACCTCGTCCCAGGTCTGCGGCGGTTTGTTCGGGTCTAGCCCGGCCTTCTGGAACAGTGGACGGCTGTAGAGCAGGCCCATGCTGTAGTTCATCGTCGGCAGGCCGTAAAGCTTGCCGTCGGACCCCCGGAAGTTGTCCAGAAGTTCCGGCTTGATGTCGTTGAAATTCTTCAGGCTCTTCGCCGCTTCGGTGATGTCGGCGGCCTGACGGCGCGTGATGATCTGCGCCGGGTCGGTGAAGTAGACGTAGTAGACGTCTTCGAGCTGTCCGCCCGCGAGCTTGGCGGAGAACGTCTTCGGGTCCATGAACCCTTCGTGCGGCTCGATGTCGATGTCCGGGTGGCTCTCCTCGAACTCCTTGACGTCGGCGTCGAACACGCCGCGCTCGAACGGCTGGCTGGTCGGGGGCTGGCCGGTGACGGTGATCTTGACCTTGCCCCCGGTGCTTTCACCGGAGCCGGAACCGCAGGCGGCCGCGCCCAGGACGAGCCCGCCCGCGGCGAGCAGGCAGAACATCCGGCGGCGCACGGTGGGGGACCAAGTGCTGCTCATCTTCAAGCCTCATCTCGGGATCGCGACGGCTGTCACGTGATTGCGGTCACTCTAAAGTGAAAGCCCGGATTAACGCAATAACTCGATGAGAACTTGCAACTTTGCGACAGAGCTCGCCCGTCTCGAAGTACGTGAAGGCCCCCTTCACTGCGCTAGACGCAATGAAGGGGGCCTTCACGTACTTCCGCCAGTAGGCGGCTAAGTGCGGCGGGCGGTGGAGCCCCGGACGACGAGTTCGGGCGCGAACAGCAGCTCCTCGGCCGCCACTTCGCCGCCGTTTATGCGCTTGACCAGCAGTTCCACCACGGCTCGGCCCATCGCCTCGATCGGCTGGCGGGTCGTGGTGAGCGGCGGGTCGGTGCAGTTCATCAGGGCCGAGTCGTCGTAGCCGACCACCGAGACGTCCTCGGGCACCGACAGTCCCTGCCGCCGGGCCGCGCGGATCGCGCCCAGTGCCAGGAGGTCGCTCGCGCACAGGACGGCTGTCGCGCCGCGCGGGTACAGCCGGGCGGCGGCCGCGTGACCGCCTTCGATGGAGAACATGCCGTGCTCGACGAGTTCGTCCATGACGGGGAGCCCGAGTTTCCCCGCATAGGCCCGGAACGCCTCGAGTTTGCGCTGGGACGGCACATGGTCGGTCGGGCCGAGGACGAGGCCGATCTTCTCGTGCCCGAGCGAGCTCAGGTGCCCGACGACCTGCTCGACGGCGACCGCGTCGTCGCACGAGATCTGCGGCAGCCCGAGGTGGTCGACGGCGGCGTTGATCAGCACCGTCGGCAGGTTGCGCTCGGCGAGATGGTGGTAGTGGGAGTGCACCGCGTCGGCCTGGGCGTAGAGCCCGCCGGCGAACACGACACCGGAAACCTGTTGCTGGAGAAGCAGTTCGACGTACTCGGCCTCGGAGACACCGCCCGCGGTCCGCGTGCACAGCACCGGGGTGAAGCCCTGCTGGGCGAGAGCGTTGCCCATGATCTCGGCCAGTGCGGGGAAGATGGGGTTCTGGAGTTCGGGGAGGACCAGGCCGACCAGACGGGCACGGTCGCCGCGCAGCTGGGTCGGCCGTTCGTAGCCCATCACGTCCAGCGCGGTGAGGACGGCGGCCCGGGTGCTGGCGGAAACCCCGGACCGGCCGTTGAGCACCCGGCTGACCGTGGCTTCACTGACCCCGACCTTGCGGGCGACTTCGGCAAGACGACGCGTCATGGCTGAAACTTTACCGCAAGTGAGCGCAAGAACTAGACACTCTTGATCGGTGCGGTGGCGCGAAAGTCGCGAGAAGACGGAACGAGGGCGGCGGCCGCCGGTGCGGCGAAGCAGACGACGGCGCACACCGCCAGGACCGGTGCCGCCCCGAACGCGTCGATCGCGGGCGCGATGAACGCCAGCCCGGCGGGTGCCAGGCCGTAGGAGAACAAGAAGTCCAAAGAGGACACCCGGGCGAGCTTGCCCGGTTCGACCTCCCGCTGGGTCGCGGTGAACCACGGGACGTTGAACAGTTCGATGCCCAGCCCCGCGACGGCGTAGGCGGCGATGACCAGGGCCGGGTGCACCGGGAACAGCAGGCTCAGCGGCGCGAAACCGTAAAAGCCGAGTCCGATCAGCGCCGCCCAGCCCTGCCGCTTCGGACGCCAGCGCGCGATGACGACGGCGCCCGCGAGCGCGCCGAGCGTGTACGCGGTGAGCCCGCCCGCCAGGACGGCTTCGGTGTCGTAGCGGTCACGGCTGACCAGCGGCAGCACGACGCCGGTGGCGGAGTAGCCGGTCGCGATCACGGCGGTCAGCGCGCCGAGCCCGGCCAGGAACCACGGGTGACGGCGGGCTTCGCGGAGACCATCGGCGAACTCGCCGAAGAAACGGGTCCTCGTGCCGGTCGGAGCCGGGGCGAAAGTACCTCTCGGCGGGATCAGCGCCGTCCCCAGCCAGAGCACCCCGGTGCCGATCACCAGGGCCGGCGTCGAAGCGACCTGCGAGAGCAACGCGGTGAGTCCGGGCGCGACCAGTGTCGTGACCCGCACGGCCAGCGTCATCGCGGCGTTGGCCTGCTGTCGCCGGTCCTCGGCGATGACCTCGGCGGTCAGCGCCTGGAAGGCCGGGCGGCACGCGCCCTGCCCGACTCCGACGACGGCGGCCGCCGCGGCCGTCAGCAGCACGGACCGGCCCATGCCGACCGCGATCAAGGGTGTCGCGAGACCTGCGATGAGGCCGGCCCAGAGCACGACCCGGCGACGGGAGTGCCGGTCGGCGATGACCCCGGCCACCGGGACGGCCACGAGGAATCCCGCCGTCCGCGCGGCCAGGACGATCCCGAGGTCCACGGCGGAAAGCGACCGTTCGAGCACCGCCAGGCCGAGGATGAACGGCAGCGCCCAGGTCGCCAGCCCGGACGCGGTGTTGCCGGTCCAGAGCCGGACGAACGGCAGGCTGTTGTGGTACTTCAAGCCGAATCCCTTCTTCTGACCCGCGACAGAACGCCCGGTCGCGCTCTACTCTGCCTCCCGTGCGCACGACGACCCCGACCCGAGGCCCCGCCAGGCGCCTCCGTGGCGGGGTCGTGGGGGTGCTGACCGGCATTCTGGCGACCGGCGCCCACGCCAGCACCAGCGGGCGCGTCCCCGATCTCGGCGTGGTCGTCCTGCTCGTCGCCCTGCTGAGCTGGGTCGCCTACGCGTTCGCGGGACGCCGTCGCGGCCCGCTCGCCATCTTCTGCCTGGTGGCGGGCGGACAAGCGGCGATGCACGCCTCGCTCACCTTCCTGACCTGGGAGTCGCACTCCCATCACGCGGAACCCCCGGGCAACGGCCTGCCCATGGCGGCCGGGCACGCCGTCGCGACCCTGGTGGTGGTCACGGCGCTGGCCGGCGCCGAGCGCGTCCTGTTCGCCCTCATGACGCTGATCGCCTCGGTCCTCCCGCGCCGCCTCACGCCCCGGCCCGCGACGGCCCCGCTGCGGATCCGTGTCCCGCTCGCGGTGAAGTTCCCCGCGACCGAGGCACTCCTGCGGAACGTGCTTTCGCGGCGCGGCCCGCCGGTGTCGTTCGCCTGATCCCCGAAACCCTGCCGAGACCCGTGTCGCGGCAGGGCCCAGCACGCGCGCCGTGACCGTTTCCGGCGCGCGGCGCAGGCGCACGCCTCCCCACCGACGCCTCAGGAGTTCCCTCATGGCAACGCAAACCGAACCGACCTCCAGCCCACCGCGCGCGTCCGGCTGGCGCGGGCTGTTCCTCCGGCTCCACTTCTACGCCGGCGTTCTCGTCGGACCGTTCGTCCTCATCGCGGCCCTCACCGGTGTCCTGTACGCGGCGACACCGCAGATGGAGTCCTGGATCTACTCCGATCAGCTACGGGCACCCGTCGGGCTGAACCAGGTCTCGCTCGCCGACCAGGTCAAGGCGGCGCAAGCGGCCAACCCCGGCGGTGACCTGGTCGCAGTCCGTCCCGCTTCTGAACCGGGCGACACGACCCGCGTGCTGTTCTCCGAGGACGGACTCGGCGAGTCCGAGCGGCGCGCGGTCTTCGTCGACCCGGCCACCGCGCAGGTGCGCGGCGATCTCGTCGCGTACGGCTCGAGCGGCGCCTTGCCGTTGCGGACCACCCTCGATCAGCTGCACCGCAACCTGCTGCTCGGCGAACCCGGACGGCTCTACAGCGAACTCGCCGCGTCGTGGCTGTGGGTGGTCGCGCTGGGCGGTCTCGTGCTGTGGGTGAGCCGCCGTCGCGCCCGCCGGAACGAGGCGGCGAAGACCGAATCCGCTCGCGGGAAGTCCGTGCGCCGTCACGGATCCGTCGGCCTCTGGGTGCTGCTCGGCGCGCTGTTCCTCTCCGCGACCGGGCTGACGTGGTCGGCGTACGCGGGCGAGAACGTCTCCGCGCTGCGCGAATCGCTCGGCTGGGCCACCCCGGCGTTGAAGGTGACCGGCGGGGACGAACACGCCGGGCACGCGGGGCACGGGGAAGCGCCCGCTCCTGGGCCCGCGCGGCCCGAGAGCGTGGACGCGATGCTGGCCTCGGCCCGGGCCGCCGGGATCGACGCGCCCTCGGTGGAGATCGGGCTGCCCACCAAACCCGGCGCTCCTTGGCAGGTGGCGGAGGTCGAGCGCGGCTGGCCGACGCAGGTCGACGCCGTCGCGGTCGACGGGACCACCGGACAGATCCTGGGCGAGGTGCGGTTCGCCGACTACCCGCTGATGGCGAAGCTCGCCCGCTGGGGGATCGACGCGCACATGGGCGTGCTCTTCGGCTGGCCCAACCAGATCGCGCTGCTCCTGCTCGGCGGCGGCCTGGTCACGCTGGTCGTGCTCGGCTACCGGATGTGGTGGCGGCGCAGGCCGACCCGGGCCACCGGGCTGACCTTCGGGCGGCCGATCCCGCGCGGTCAATGGCGGAAGGCGCCGCCCGCCCTGGTGGCGGGGCTCGTCGTCCTCGCCGCCGCGATCGGCTGGTTCGTGCCGCTGTTCGGCATCAGCCTGCTGGCGTTCCTGGTGATCGACCTGCTGCTGGGCCTGCGGTCCGGGCGCGGGTCCAAAGCGGAATCCACCGACGTCACCGTGTGACCTCGACGCCGGTGAGGCCGACGCTCGCCGCCCACACCCGGGCGGCGAGCTCGGTGTCGGCGAGTTTTCCGCGAACCGGTTCGCGACGGGGTTCACCGCGCAGCCCGAACACCCGGGGGCCGTACATCTCACCGCCGCGCACGGCGGGGTCGAGCGCGGCCCGGACGGCGGGCCAGGCCCCGGCTTCCTTGCCCTGCAACAGAAGCCCGGCAGGGAACTTCCGTCCGCCCGGTGCCGGGTGCACCGGCCGCGACGGGGTCAGGGAGTCGAGCGCGCCACCGGGATGGTCCACGACGCTCAGCACGCTGCTCCCGGCCGCGCGCAGCCGCCTGTCGAGCTCGAAGGCGAACAGCATCTGCGCCAGCTTCGAGCGCGCGTAGGTGCGTTTGGGCTGGTAGTCGCGCTTGCTTTGGAGGTCGTCCAGGTCGAGTTCCGCGGACTTGCCCACGAAGCTGCCGGTGGTGACGACGCGTCCGGCGTCCGCCGCCGTGAGCAGGGGCATCAGGTGGTGCACCAGGACGAAATGGCCGAGATGGTTGGTGGCGAACGTCAGTTCGTGGCCCTCGGTGGTCTCACGCCTCGGCTGGTCTTCCAGGAGCACGCCCGCGTTGCAGACGACGGCGTCGAGCCGCCCGATCTCCCGGCTGTCCACAGAGGACTTGATGGACGAGAGGCCGGAAAGGTCGAGTCGCAGGTGCCCGAGTTTCGCGTCGGGGACCCGGCTTCGGATCGACGCCATCGCGGCGTCGGCCTTGGTGGCGTCCCGGCTGCCGAGGAGCACGGTGGCGCCGGTTCCGGCGAGCTGTTCGGCGGCGAAGTAGCCGATCCCCGCGTTGCCGCCGGTGACCAGGAAGGTCTTGCCGTCGGCGCGCGGCAGGTGGTGGACGTCCCAGTGGGTCATGTCGTACTCCTCAAAGTCGAAGTCAATTCGAAGATACACCTGCTTCATTTTCGGAGTGACTCCGATGTAAGCTGGTTCTCATGGAACAGGGCAGGCGTGAACGCAAGAAGGCGGCGACCCGCCAGGCCCTGTCGGGAGCGGCGCGGAAGCTGTTCCTGGAACGGGGTTTCGACAACGTCACCGTCGCGGAGATCGCTGACGCCGCGGACACGGCGGTGTCGACGCTGTTCGCACACTTCCCAGGCGGCAAGGAAGCGCTGATCCTCGGCCACGGGCACGAACGCGAAGCGGCCTTGGCCTCCGCTGTCCGAACCCGGGCCGAGGGTGTTTCGATCTTGCGGGCGCTGCGGGACTTTCTCGCGACCCGCGGCCCGTTCGACCCGGATCCCGATCCGCTGTCACGCCGCGTCGCTGAGCTGGTGGTCGCCACCCCGGCGCTGCGCGCCTACGCCAGGACACTGTGGACGGGCTGCGAAGACGCGCTCACGGAGGTCATCGCCGAACAGAGCGGACAGGACGGCTTCTCCGTGCGGTTGCTGGCCCGCTATGTCCTGGAGATCCCGGACTTGGCGGGTGTCGAGCCGGATCCGGCGGCCGCGCTGGACGCCGCGTTCGCGTTCCTGCGACGAGGCTGGCCGGGGTTCTGACCCAGTCCGATCGCCATACAGCAGGATGCCGACGGTGAAGATCAGCGGATAGGAACCGTCCGAAATGGACCACAGGTACGGGAAGATCAGTACGCCGCAGGCGAGGCAGCCCGCGATGAACACCGGTTTGCGGCCGATCCGGTCGGAAAGTCCTGCCATGAAGGGAATCGCGAGCAGTGTCCCGACGGCGGGGGAGGAGGCCTGTTGTCAAGAGCCGGGATTTCAGGCTGTCAGGTACTCGATCACCAGGTCGCCCAGCATCAGGCGGTAGTGGGCGCGGCGCGCGGGGTCGAGCATGTCGCGACCGAAGATGGCGGAGAAGGTGTGCCGGTTCGCGAGGCGGAACACGCAGAACGAGCTGATCACCATGTGCACGTCGAGCGCGTCGACGTCGTCGCGGAACCGGCCGGCCTCGCGGCCGCGGTCGAGGATGCGGGTGAGCACGTCGAGGGCGGGGTTCGCCATGCCGGACAAGGCTTCGGATCGCGCGATGTGCTCGCCGTGATGGATGTTCTCGATGCTCACTAGGCGGATGAAGTCCGGGTTCGCTTCGTGGTGATCGAAGGTGAGCTCGGCCAGTTGGCGGATCGCGTCCTCGGGTTCGAGGTGGTCGACGTCGAGATCCTGTTCGAGGGCGCGGATGGTGGCGTACGCCCGCTCCAGCGCGGCGACGTAGAGCTGCTCCTTGCCGCCGAAGTAGTAGTAGATCATCCGCTTCGTGGTGCTCGTGCGAGCGGCGATCTCGTCCACCCTCGCGCCGGCGTACCCCTTGTCGGCGAACTCCCTGGTGGCCACCGCGAGGATTTCGGCGCGGGTGCGTTCCTTGTCGCGCTGGCGCTCGACCTCGGACGACGGTGCGGCCACCTGACTCCCTTCGAACCGCCGGTGGGGGCCTCACTCTAGCGCAGCCCTTCTCGTCACGGCTTGCTCGCGCTCCAGTGGACTCACTGGTTCGTATATTAACTCGGTGGTCTTGGTGACCAGTTACCTCATCGGCCTGGTCGGCAGCGGCATCGGGCCGTCGCTGAGCGCGGCGCTGCACGAACGGGAGGTCGACGAACTCGGGCTGCGCTACCTCTACCGTCGGCTCGACCTCGTCGAGCTCGCGCCCGACGCCGCGGCGCTCGGCGCGGTGAACACGGTGGTGTTCCGCGAAGGGCTGACGACCGGGCACAACACGGACGCGACCGGCTTCGCCCGCAATCTCGCCGTCGCGCGTAACCTGCGCGAAAGTGGCGCGCCTTTGCTGGAGATTCCGGGGAATTATTACGACCGTCTCGAAGCCCGGTTCGATCTGCCCTTCGCCGCGGAGCTGCGGGAGAACTCGGTGATGTACGACCGGGACTCGTCCGGTGAGTTCCTGCATTTCTGTATCGATCTGGTCGGGTCTCGGGTGTTTTTCGAGGTGGTGCAACGGATCGGCGGCTCAGTCTGGCCCGCTGACGGGTCGCGGGCAGAATGTCGCCGACCTTCACTGCAGATAATTCTGTTGAGCCCCAAGGGTTGCCCTGTTTTTGTCGGTGGTCGGTTGTAGCTTCGTCACATGGCTACTTCTGGGGCCGAACTCTCGGCCGTTCTCGAGGAATTGACCGATCCGGACCGAATGGAGGAGTTCAATGCTTTGGCGGGTTCCTTGGATGACAAGGATTCCTTGCTCGTCGCGAAGCAGGTCGGTGTCGCGCTCGCTCGCCTTGAGGCGGTGCGGTACCGGGCACTGTCGCGGTTGAGCGAAGTGCGTGGCGGTGCGCGCGGAGTGGTGCAGGAGGTCGCGCTGGAACTGTCCCTTGTGGACAATTTCGCCGGTTCACTCGTGGCGACCGGAGTGGCGCTGACGTCGAGGTTGCCGCGAACGTTGTCGTTGATGGACCGCGGTGAGGTGAGCGGGTTCGCCGCGCAGAAGGTGGCCGAGGCGACAGCGTGGCTGTCCGATGAGGACTCCTTGACGGCGGACGCGGTACTGGAGTCACGGTTGCCGGGAAAGAACAGCGACCAGGTCCGCAAGGCGGCGAGTTACGCGGCGACGAAGGCCGATCCATCCGGTGCCGAGAGACGCGCGACCGAGAGCAGGGAAGGCCGCCGCCTGTCGATGGCTCAGGGCGAGACCGGTGTTGCTTCGATCGAGGTGGTGGACGGTCCGGTCGAGAAGGTGACTGCCGCCTATCAGCGAATCCACCGGGAAGCCCGGGCACTGCGGAAGCAGGGGGACACGCGCACGATGGACCAGCTCCGCGCTGACATCGCGCTGGACCTTCTCCTCGGCGGGCAGGGCGGTGTCTCCGAACGCACCGAGGTGTTCCTGTACATGGATCTCACCACCTATCTGGGGTTGAACGACGATCCGGTGAAGATGGCCGGGCACGGCTACCTCCCGGCAGGGCTGGGCCGCCAGATCGCCTCCGGGGCCGGCACCGTCCTCCGGCGCATCATCACCGACCCGCTCAGCGGTCAAGTCCGAGACCTGGGCAGAACGCGCTATCGCCCCGACGCGGCGACGGCCGAGTTCGTCCGGGTACGAGACCGCGAGTGCCGAAGACCCGGCTGCACCCGTGCCGCCCACACTTGCGAACTCGACCATTCGATCCCATGGCAGTTCCAAGGCGAAACGAACGTGGATGACCTCGTCACCTACTGCGCTCGTGACCACCGGCTGAAGGACGAACCCGGCTGGATCTACCGCCTCGACCCCGACGGAAGCCTCACTGTCACCACCCCGACCGGACAGACCCACACCAGCACGCCGCCGCCACTGCACGAACCCCGGCCGGAGGTGCTGCCGTTCTGAGCCGTTGCCGGAATCCGGCGACGAGCGTGGATTCGACACGTTGGCCCTGGATGCACCGGTGTTGATGTGGTTTTGGGGTGTGTCTGGGTACGCAGATGCCCTCTGACTTGGGATGATTGTTCTTGCGAAGGAAACAATCC